>JAHEYX010000054.1 GCA_023251415.1 Chitinophagales bacterium | reverse complement strand
TCTTTAATGAATTTGCTACGGAAAGTACCTTGAGCAGTATTCGCTTCTATGAAATAAATTGCAGGAGCTAGATTGCTTATTGAAATGGTTGAGAAGTTACTTGTAGCAACAACTTGACCATTGGTAGCAATAATTTTTATTGATTCGATTTTTTTACCGTTTAAATCTACAGTAATTTGATTGCTGGCCGGATTAGGGCATACCTTAACAGCAGCAGTTTGAACGTGTGTAATACCATTGGTATTATCCAATATAGTGATGCTGCGCATGGCTTTACTTTGATCCATTTTATTGATAAAGTAATTCATACACAAACTATCCATACAGCCATTTCCCATAACAGTTAAGCATACCACATAAAAACCGGCACTGGCATAAGTATGAGTAGGGTAGGCTCCGGTTGAAAAGCTACCATCACCCCAATTCCAGTTATAAGTTAAGCCTGTTCCACTGGAATAATTATAACCAAAATAGGTATGCAAGTTTGAAGTGTCTTGAAAGAGTACAAAAGCTGCATTACAAGCCAATGAATTCGGCATCCAATTCAAACCAACCACTTGATAGTTTGTAGCTACACATCCTGTAGAATCAGTTGATGTTAAATAAACAACGGCATAGTTACCCTGAGGAATGGTTACACTTGGATTAACGGCATTACCGGAATATAAAATGGTATTGGCAATGGTATCTTTAATTAACCAATTGTAGGTATAAGGTGCAGTGCCGTTCCATGAATTAGGCGTAAAATAAAAGGTTGAATTGTTGTTGCTATAACTGAAAGTAGTACTGCAAGAAGCCGGAGTTCCTCCAATGGTAATGGTTTGACACATACTATCGGTGCAACCGGTATTAACAGAATCCATAATTCGAATACAAACTGTAACCGGCCCCATCGAATTATAGGTAACAGTTTGATTGGTAGGATAGCTGAAATGAACTTGTGTGTTATTACCAAAATCGAAGTACGAATTGGCATAGTTAAATGCACCGGATGTTGAAGTGCTTGTATTTACAAAAGTCACTGTATTTCCGCTAACGGTATAAGTGAAATTGGCGGAACATAAGAATTGTGCATTGGCAATGGAATGTAATCCAATAAGCAATAGCGTAGCGAGTAAAAGTTTTTTCATAAGAGTTTAGTTTGAAGATTAAAGTGTAAAGTTGGTAAAAAATACCCGTATTTTCAATATATAAATTATAATTAAATAGAATTTAATACGATTTTCAGTTTGAAGCCTTCTTTTTTTAGTGTAGCAAAACTTTTTGGTTAGTTTTGTGTTTTAATAGTTTATCCACTAAAACAATATTTAAATTTATGTCTATTCAAGTTGGCCAAGCCGCTCCTGATTTCACGTTGTTTAATACCGACAAACAAGAAGTTACTTTATCTTCACTTAAAGGTAAGAAAGTAGTGTTATTATTCTTCCCTGCAGCTTTTACGAGTGTGTGTACGGCTGAATTATGCGGTGTACGCGACAGTATTGTCGATTATAACAATACGAATGCCGTAGTTTATGGTATTTCTACTGATTCTGTTTTTACGTTAATTAAATTTAAAGAAGATCAACGGTTGAATTTCCCATTATTGAGCGATTACAATAAGGAGGTAACTGCTTTATACGGTTGTGCCTACGAAACATTCGCAATGGGTATGAAAGGTACCAGCAAACGCAGTGCTTTCGTTATTGATGAAGCCGGTATGGTTAAATATGCTGAAGTATTGGAAGTGGCAGGTAATGTTCCTGATTTCACCCAAATTATGGCTGCATTAAACTAAATCTTATGAAAGCACATCATTACAAAGTACACATCAATTGGACCGGTAATCGTGGAACAGGCACAAGCGGATATACTGCGTATGACCGAAGCCACACCTTACACATAGTGGGCAAAGTTGATATAGCTTGTAGTTCTGATACTGCTTTTAGGGGAGATGCTACCAAGCATAATCCTGAAGAACAATTTTTATATTCGATTTCATCGTGTCACATGTTGTGGTACCTGCATTTGTGTGCAGATGCAGGTATCATCGTGACAGCTTATGAGGATGAACCAACCGGTGTGATGGAACAAGAAACGTCCGGAATCGGTCGTTTTACCGGGGTTACTTTACATCCAAAAGTTCAAATTACCAATGCTGAACAATTACCATTAGCGCTTCAACTGCATGAAAAAGCGCATCAATTCTGTTTTATAGCCAACTCTTGTAACTTTCCGGTTACCATTCACCCTTTGTGCAGGATTTAAAGGGCTGACCAAAATCATAGTTTAATAGATTTTATTGGGCGTACTTGCAAAGTCAAATCCCGATCTGAATTATGACCAAAACGTTAAATTACCCTAAATTCACGTTAAAAGAAAAGGCATCACAAGAGGAAATTGATTTCTTTAATCAATACGGTTTTATTCACTATACACGTTTTATTACGCCCGAACACGCGGCTAAGGTAGCTGCTGCAATTGATGTTAAATCTGATGAAATTGTAGCTAAACAGCTGGATAAAATCAACGGCATTCCGATTAAATTCGGTATCGATGAACACGGTAAAAAGGTAGTTCAGCGCTTCCCCTATACTTCCTGGCATGTAAATGAAGTAGCTGCTTTGTATGATGATCCAAGACTAAAAAGCTTAGAAGTGTTTTTACCGAATACCAAATACCCGAAACGTATTGGATTAAAAGAAAAGGATGGGGTAGTAGCCAATCATTATTTTAATGCGCAAGAAAGTGGCTATAAGCAATTAGGTTGGCATACCGATGTTGCACGTGAATTTGCGCTAGGCGGCAAAATGTATACGATGCTAAATGTGGGTATTTATTTAACCAATTCAGGTCCGGTAAATGGCGGTTTACGAGCCATACCCGGCACCCATAAAGATGGCTCCTTTAAAGTGTTATTCCGTAAAACACAAGTATTGGATACTTCTGAAGATCCGAATGAAGTTATGATTGAAGCCGAAGCAGGTGACTTATGTGTGCATGATGGCAGGGTTTGGCATCGTGTGGCTATGTCGCCGCATCAAGGTGCATTGAGTCATCGTCGGGTAATGTATGTTGCTTACTTGTGTGGCCCTGCTGATGAGCGCCATGAGAACAGTAAAACGCCATTCTATCACCGATTCTTAGGGTTGGCGAAGTAGTTATTCCGCATAAAATTAAGTACAAGTTTATTATTGAACCGCAATCCAGCCTGAACTCCAAGCGAATTGGAAGTTAAAGCCTCCGGTTATGCCATCAATATTCAATACTTCACCGGCGAAGTATAAATTTGGTACTAACTTGCTGCTCATTGTTTTTAACTGAACAACATCTAAACTAATACCACCGCAGGTTACGAATTCTTCTTTATAGGTTGTTTTGCCTTTGATTTCGAAAGGATGATTCAATAAAACCCGGATTAACTGTTTCAGTTGTTCTTTATTAAGATCGGCCCAATTTAAGTTTTCGGGCAGGTTCAATTGCTGCAAGAGATAATCCCATAAGCGATTGGGTAATTCAAACGGATTTTTACTACTTACACGTTTCGACCCAAACTCACTTCTAAAGCTTTGAAACCAGCTTCGGAATTGCTGTTCATCGAAATGGGGCAACCAATTAACGGTTATATTGAAGTGATTGTGCCATTGGTGAATTTCACGGGCTGCCCATGCCGATAAACGTAAAACAGCCGGGCCACTCAATCCCCAATGCGTGATTAATAATGGTCCCGTACTATTGAATGCACTTCCAACTATACTCACTTTAGCCGATTCAACCGCCACTCCGCTCAATGCTAAAATAGTATGGTTGGGTATATTGAAGGTAAATAAGGAGGGCACTTCCTCCACAAAGGTATGACCGGTTTTTAGCAGGTAATCGCGTAAAACTCCTTTCAAATTGCCTCCTGTAGCCAGCAATAATTTTTTGCCGCTGCAACTTCCGCCTATATAATTTATTTCGAAACCACTCGATGTTGATTCAATGCTTTCAATCAAACAATTGGTTTTGATGTTTACGTTGTAGGTATTGGCTTCTTTTAATAAACAATCGATAATGGTTTGACTTTGATTAGACACCGGAAACATACGCCCGTCAGCTTCTGTTTTTAACTTTACCCCTCGGTTTTCAAACCATTCTATCGTATGTTTTGGATTGAATTGCTTAAAAACCGGCTTTAATTCTTGATGTCCACGCGGATAAAACTGAACCAATTTAGGCACTTCAAAGCAAGCATGCGTTACGTTACAACGTCCGCCACCGCTTATTTTAACTTTAGCCAATAATTTATTCGTTTTTTCTAATACTAAAACCTTGGCTCCTGATTTTGCTGCATTTACCGCTGCAAACAAGCCGGAGGCACCGCCGCCAATTATTATCCAATCATAACTCGATTCGTTCATAAGCTCAAAAGTAAGTTAATTTATGGAAATGCATTTTAAGAATAGGCCTGTCGAAAGTTATAATTTTTACTTGGAAGATTTTATTTTAGCACCATGAGTAAAGCCACTAAGAATTCTACGACCACACCTGCAGCTAAAAGTGAAAAAAAGCAGCAATTACCACCAGTTGAAAAACCTCCGATTTGGTTGTACTTCGCCGGGTTTATTTTAGCCTGGATAGCTTTTTATCCGGCCTTGCAAAATGGTATTTTAAGTTGGGATGATACCGGATATTTGAATGACCAAGAGGTGCTTTTGCAATCGTTGAACCCAATCGTGTTTTTTAAGAAATTTGCAGTAATGGGTAACTATCACCCTTTAACCATGTATTTGTATGCATTAATTTATCAAAGTGCCGGTTTAGAAAATGCACAAACATATCATCTGATTAACCTGTTGTTGCATGGTGTTAATGTGCTGTTGTGCATTAAAGTAGTGCATGCTTTAATTGACAACAAGCTGGTACGTATTTGGGTTCCACTCTTGTTTGCGATTCATCCATTAAAAACTGAATCGGTTGTTTGGATTTCAGAAACGAAAGATGTGCTTTATACGCTCTTTTATTTTTTAGCTTTATTACAATATATACGTTTCACTAAAACTGCCAATTTTAAAAACTATGGTTTAGCCTTTTTGTTCTTCCTGTTGTCTTGCTTTAGTAAAGGGATGGCGGTAACCTTTGCGGCTGTATTATTTGCTGTTGATATTTGGTTAGATCGTAAATTGGAATTAAAAACAATTCTTCAAAAAATTCCGTTCTTAGCCATAAGTTTATTATTTGGTTTGATTGCCTATTATGCGCAGAAACAAAACGCCGGTTTTTATACGAAAGCTGAGGCTTACTCGCTATTGGAGCGCGGTTTGGTGGTTAGCTATTCGTTTTCTTTTTACCTGATAAAAATGATTGTTCCTTATCATTTGGGTATACTTTACCCCTATCCAAAAGTAGGTCAATTTGGAAGCGAATACTATTTGTCTGCCGTATTATTGCTGAGTTATGTTGCAGCGGTGTTTTACTTCCGTAAAGATAAAATTGTATTAGGTGCATTAGTATTCTATTTTGTTTGTATTATTCCTGTTACCCAATTGGTTCCGGTAGGTGAATCAGTAGCTTTTGATCGTTATTTCTACCTGTCCTCATTTGGGTTGCTTATACTGGCTTGCTATGGAATTAGTAAATTAGCTTTGCAACAATTAAAGCTAAAGGAAAATATCGTGCATTCCTTTTTTGCTGTGGTAGTTTTGTTGTTCACGTTTGTTGCGAATGCACGCAGTAAGGACTGGCATGATAACTTAAGTTTATGGGGAAGTATGATTGAAACTAATCCTTCGTTTGACAAGTCGTATTATGCATTCGGAGAGTATTATCAAGGGATAGGTGATTCAACCAATGCCTTTAAATATTACCGCGATTGTTTACAACGTAATCCCGAGAATAAAAAAGCGCACATCAATATTGGTAATTGTTATTACAATTTCAGTAAAAACATGGATTTGGCGATGCAACATTACCAATTGAGTTTAAAGGCAGATAGTTCCTATTATTTAGCGTATTTATCCATAGGCAATATGCTGTATATGAAACAACAATTGAATGAAGCGGAACGCTGTTATAAAAAATCAATTGCGCTGGATTCTACTTTTTCGATGACGTATTACAATTTAGCGTTAGTACAATTGCAAATGCAAAAGAAAGCAGCAGCCGATAGTAATTTGGTTCATGCTGCCCATTTGCATTATCAACCTGCTGTAGATTTATTAGCAAAGCCGCATTAAGGAACAGCGTAATTAATGGTTTTGATTATCACTATTCATTTGCTATACTCATTGCCTTTATTTTTTTCTTATTGTATTCAGGTTAAATCCTAAACCGGCCGAAAGATGCAATTCGGTTAATCCCTGCGTTTTGTCGAAATGGTGTTCACCAAGTATTAATCGGCTTTGAATAAAAAAGTGAAAATAATAATCGGTATATAAAGTATAACCGGCTATCAAGGAAGTAACCGGATTAATACCCGGATGGCTTTGGGGAATTGCATTTTCAGTTGCTTTCAGTTTAGTGATAGCAATGCCCGGTTGAACGCCTAAATAACAATCCGAATTGTTATGAATTTTATGCAAGGAAAAACCGGTAAAGATAGAATGGTTGTAATCTAATAATCCGTTTCCATTTCCTAAATGACCCAAATAGAAATAGCTTTCACCACACCATGATAATTTAGGCTGTACTACTATTTCCATGCTACCATGAAAATAAAAATAAGCTTGCTTGGTGTTTAATTGATAACTCGGACTGATGGTTAATTGCGTACTAACCAAGCCCGGTCGAATAACCGAATTGGATTGGGCATTACTGGTGGTATACAAAAGCATTACTAATAAAGCCGCAAATAAAGCGCTCACTTTGTTTTCCATAGTTTGATGAGTTTAATATTCATGCTTAATGTGGTTAATAAATGCCCTTCGATACTGTTGGTTCTTCGTTTAATGATGTCAATGGTATTGCCGTTTTCTACTGTAACTAATTCCGGTGTCAAATGAATCATGTATTGTGAAGTGAGCGAGAAATCAAAACGTTCAGTAATGTTGATATGAGTGCCCAAACCGGCTTGCACCGCAGAGCCCCATCTTGAATTGTGAACAGTTGTATTAGCTATCACGGTCTTAATGTTATAATCAAAACAATGTCCGGCAACAATATAAGGTTGAAGTACTTTCGGATAGGTGCGATTGGTAAACGGATAATACATTACTGACCAACCTATGTGGTAAAATTCACTTCTAATTTTATCATTGATATTGATACTGATGTAATCGGCAAACCAATCGGAATTAACTTTTCTACTAAATTGTAATCGGTATTGTCCACCAGTTCCCCAACCGGCACCATCATCATCAAAGAGACTGATGGTAGAACGATAACCAAGCGAAAACCAACCGGCATTGGAGGGCATGCGCTTTAAGCTATCTTGGGCTTTACTCGAATAGGGTAGTGAACAAAGCAATAGCAGCACTAGTAAACTATAAAGTTTCATTGGGCATTTATTTAATAGGTGAATATATTAACTAATTTCCAATTGGTATACCATCTAGAACGAATAAAAAAATGCAGCTATTCAACTTGTTGTTTTTGTTGAAGCCGGATTATTTTTTTCTGTATTAATTGTTGTTCAGCTTTGGATGTACTCAATGCCAAAGCTCTGTTATAATGGTGTAAGGCTTTCGTTGAATCTTTAGTAATACAGTCTATTTCAGCCAACACATGAAAATATAAACTCAATTGCTGTAAGGCATTTTGATTGGGATACTTGGCTAAATAGGCAGCTGTAGGTTGAGGACCTTCTAATTGTAAGAGTACAATGGCACGATTTAAAAAATTTATCGGATTGTGGTCTATTTTTATCAACCAATCGTAGAGTCTTAATAAATTGCTCCAATTGGTTAGTTCAAATGTTTTAGCACTGCAATGTTCAAAAGCAATAGCGGCTTCAATATGATAAGCACTCAGGTGTTCACCTACTGTTGCTTTGTGCATGTATGCCTTGCCTAAATCGATTAATTCGTTATTCCAAAGCGTACGATCTTGTTCGTGCAATAAAATTATGGCGCCTTCCTTAGTTAAACGACTTTCGGAACGAGAAGCATGGAAGCACATTAAAGCCATTAAGGCATTTACTTCTGGTAGAGCGGTCAATGGGTTTTCGGCTAACAATTTACCCAATAGTAGCGCTTCTTGCATTAAATCTTCACGAATAAGAGAAGTATGTGAAGAAGCATGATAACCTTCGTTAAACAATAAATAAATACAATTGAGTACTATGGCTGTTTTCTCGTGCAACTCAGATGGCAGTGGAAGTTGCAAGAAAGTAGCTTTATTGCGGAAATGGTGTTTGGCGCGCTGCAGTCTTTTACTGATGGTTTCTTCATTACTAAGCAGGGCATGCGCTATTTCAGCAATGCTAAAGCCACAAAGTGTTTTTAGTATGAGTGTAATTTGAAAATCAGGCGACAAATCAGGGGTGCAGCAGGAATACATCATCCGCAGCATATCGTCTTTGATGGGTTGTTCTTGCCAATACGTTTCTAATACACTGTGCATCGTGTATTCAGAAGTAAGCAATTTACGTTCATTCGAACTAAAGTCGTATTGAACGGCAAATTTGCTTTTACGTAATTGGTCGATTGTTTTCCGTTTAGCAACTTGCATTAACCATGCAGCAGGGTTTTCGGGAATACCCTTTAAACGCCATATTTCAATAGCTGTTATAAAAGTTTGTTGTACTACATCTTCAGCAGTTTCCAGATTGGCAAGTCCGAAAATATTGGTTAAAACCGCAATCATTTTTCCGGATTCATGTCGAAACAAGTGATCGGTTAATTGATGAATTGCCGTGGGAGTTGACATAGCGGTTGTTGCAAATGATGCAGCAAGATACTGAAAACCGGCAGTAAAAGCTACTACCGGTTTTCAGATTAGCTTTAACGCATATTCATATCTTGAATTTCACGTATTTCTACCGCTCCATTTTCAAACTCTAAAATTGGGCAACCCTTAGCTAAGGCAACCGCCTCATCGTAATTGTCTACTTTACAAATTAAGTAGCCACCAACCATTTCTTTGCCTTCCATAAAAGGGCCATCGCTGACTATTTTAGCTGTGCCGCTTACCATTTTGCCATTGGCGCTTAAGGGTTGTGCACCTACAAATTTACCGGCTTTAGCCATATTGCCCATCCAATCGGCCCAACGTTGCATGTGTTGTTGCCATTCTTCGGGCGATTGCTGCAATTGGCGACCATCGCCTCCTCGGAGTAATAATAAGAATTCTTTCATTGTTGTTTTTTATTAATTCATGGAATGAATACCTATAGAATTACCTTCTGTATCAAGGATGAAAGCCATATAACCCACCTCATCACTTATTTTCATTTTAGGCATCACTACTTTACCGCCGGCAGCTTCAACTCTAGCCATTACCGTATCCATATTCGGATTAGCATTTAAGTACACTTTAACACCATCGGTACTTGGTTTATGATTGGGACTTTGTACCAAACCGCCATTCGCTTTACCTGAGCCCGGTTCAGCTGGGAAAAAAGCCATTTCCATTCCCATCATGTTTTGGCTTTCCATTTTCATGTCGAAAATTGATTCATAAAAATGTTTAGCACGTGTAATGTCCGAAACAGAAATTTCGAACCAATTTAAACTGTTTGCATTGGAAGTCATAAGGATAATTTTTTTATTGTTAAATGAATTAGATACTACTATGACGATTGACGAATTAAAAACAGGACAAGATTTTCGATTTATTTTTTTACCCCAAGTTCATCAAGTAATGCTGCTTCATGCAAATAGGCTTTGATGGTGCTTTTGGGAATAGATTGGATGTCCTTAAAATCAATCCAATACACTTGTTTACGATTGCCTTTTTCGAGAATTCCGGCTTCATCGGCCAATAGATTACCGGAAGTAAAGCCAAAACGAACACCTTCATAAGTTGCTTTCGTTCCCCAGGTTATGGATGCAGGCCAAATAAAACATATACTTTTTTTAACGCGATAATAAGGAACATTATAAGATAGTTTTTCGCTACAATTGGGAATCGCCTCAAAAACTATATTCCGCAAGTATTCGGTAATTGCGCGTTCCTTTTCAGGTAAGTAGGCGAGGCATTCTTCAACAGATGTAAACTGTACAGCTTGCATTTTGCGTTTGGGTAGCACTTCCTTTAAAGCATGTAATTCAGCCATAGTGCATGTTGCTGTTTAGTGAATGTCGTTCGCTGTGAGTATAAATTCACAGGTAATATTTTTATTGCTGAAGTTGCGATGATTAGGGTTGTTCAAGCCCCAATTTGCTTCATCAGTGATTGCTTTTGTAATATGCTTACCCGTATCAACGGCTTCGAGTTGAATTTGATTCCATTCGCATGGACAACAATGAAAGCCATTACCGGTTCCTATACCCCCGAATTGGCCTAAGTTTAAAATGGTATTGGGATTAATGAAAATGGTGGTATCTCGTCCGCTTTGAGTGTATTTCAGTTTCAAAGTATATGTTGTCGCATTATCAATCGTTGCAATGCCATGATGTCCGGGATCGCAAGCGTACATACTTAAAAGAATGCCAAGTGCTAGAATGAGTTTAGAAGTATTGTGATTTTTCATAAACTAAATATACTACAAAAAAATAAAACTGGAATTAGGATGGATCTTTTTTGGGCAATAGTATTAATCGTAAGGAGCTGTCTTTAGTAACATAAGCCCAAGCCCAGTTAATAAAAATAATGAGTTTATTTCGAACGCTTAAAATGAACATTAAATGCAAAAACATCCAGATAACCCAAGCCGGATAACCTTTTAAATGTAAATGAGGTAAATCAACCACCGTTTTGTTTCTTCCAATGGTTGCCATAGATCCCGGATCATTAAATTCAAAATCAATTAAGGTTTTGGAATTATCCTGATTTAAGTTTTTTGCAAGTACTTTAGCTTGATTAATGGCAACATTGGCAACTTGTGGATGTCCTTTTGGATACTTTGTGGTTTCCATGTAGGCTATATCACCAATGGCATAAATATGTTCGTGATTTAAAACTGCATTTTGGCGGTTAACTTTAATGCGGTTGTTAGGTGTAATGACAACACGTTCTAAGCCTTTAATACTGTTACCGGTAACCCCTGCAGCCCAAATTACCGACCGAGTTGTTAATTGTTCGCCGGAAGTAAAGGTTAAGAGCTGCCCATCGTATGATTTTACAATGGTTTCGAGTTTTAATTGGACACCCATGGATTGCAAATAGTGGCGTGATTCTTTTTGTGAAGCTGCACTCATATTACCCAAAGTGTTTTTACTGCCTTCAACCAAATAAATATTGAATTTTGAAAAATCAATGCCCGGATAGTCTTTTGGAAGAATATGTTGTTTGATTTCGGCAAAGGCACCGGCTAATTCAACACCCGTAGGTCCGGCTCCAACAATTACTAAATTAAGCAGGGCTTGTTTTTCTTCTTCAGAAGCCGATAAAATACGTTCAAACAATTGCAGTATATGATTTCTGATTTGAATGGCTTCATAGGTTGTTTTTAAGGTAAGGCAATGTTTTGCTAATTCTTGATTACCAAAGAAATTTGTCTTACAACCAATAGCAATGACCACTTCATCGTAATCAAATGTACCAATCGTAGTGATCACTTGTTTCGAAACGGTGTTGATGGATTGCACTTCTGCCAATCGAATTTGAACGTTTTTTGCGCGATTAAAAATATTTCGTAACGGGAATGAAATGCTGGAAGGTTCTAATTGAGAAGTAGCAACTTGATAAAAAAGCGGTTGAAATTGATAGTGATTAATTTTGTCGATTAATAACACCTCAAATTTTGTGGCGTCAAGTTTTCGAATAAACTGAATTCCCGCAAAGCCACCTCCAATAACAATTACTTTCTTTTTCATAACCTGTAAATTAATAAGCAAAGCTATTTAAGTCTAAACGCAAATACTAATTAAGCAGCGATTATTATTGCAGGTATATCTAAAATAACTGGTTGAAAATGTAATGGTTAGGCAATTTGCAGCGATTCAGGAGTTTCGACTATAAACTGAATTGCTGCAGTTGTATAGAATATGCAGTCAATTATCACATAGCGAATTTGTATTTGCAAAACGCCTTTAAGTTTGTCATTAATTACAATTTATAAAACAGTAAAGGTTCTAACTACAAGCCTTACACTCAAAACATTTTCCTATGAACAAACTTTTATCCATTGCTTTATTACTGACCTTTTTCTGGGCAAACAAAGCTCAGGCTCAATGCGTTCAACCGAGTAACTTAACTGTTATTACTACAAATAATGTTACTACGTTTACTTGGGACAGTGTTCTCGGAGCAACCGGTTATTATTTCGGAATTAAATTTAATTATAATCCTTGGGGCAGTACACTTGGGATTCATGTTAATACACATTCGTACAGTTTTACTAATTTAATGCAGTCGGCTACATTTGATTGGCGCGTAGCAACTGACTGTGGTGGGATTAATAGTATTTTTAGTACGAGTAGTTTTACAACACCTTGTCCTCAACCTTCCGCTGCAACTACAATCGGGGTTACGGGTACCACTGCAACTGTTGGTTGGACTGCTGCTCCGGGTTATAATACCTTTACCTCTGATTTTGC
>JAHEYX010000366.1 GCA_023251415.1 Chitinophagales bacterium | reverse complement strand
TTTTTTTGGTGCAGGGCTTATTGTAATTTCTGACAAGTCAGGTACAGGTTCATTGGCTAATCAAAGTTTATATTTATCCCTTGCTTATCACCAAAAAATAGATCAACGTCGCAATCCTCATCACTACTTGTCCGTTGGCGCACGTGCCGGTTTGGTTCAAAAAAGTGTTGATATCAATAAATTAGTATTCGCCAGCAGTTTCGACCCGGTTTCTAAAACTTTTTCTTCTATTAGTCCTGAAAAATTTTCATCGGCAGCCACTTTTAGTTATGCTGACTTTGATGCCGGTTTTTTATGGTCATCTTATATCAATGATATGTTTAGCATTTGGGGAGGCGCTACTATGCATCATATTTCCCAACCTAAAGAATCCTTCTTGTTATTTTACAATACCAATACTATCTTAAATAGAAGATATACTTTTCATGCCGGTGCTAAAATTGGCGTTAATGAACAAATATTTATTAACCCTTCCATTTTGTACTTGTCACAAACACAAGCCAGTGAGTTTAATATCGGTTCATCAGTTTCATTTTTATTGTCTGATGAAAAGAAAAACCCTGCAGCCTTCTATTTAGGAGCTTATTACCGTTTGGGTGATGCAGCAGTGGCTATGGCCGGTTATGAAATTCATAGCACACGTATTGGAATCAGCTATGACTTTAACTTATCAAATTTGAAAATTGCTTCCGCAGCAAGAGGTGGCTTTGAATTATCATTGGTTCATGAAGGAAATCCTTCAACCTCTCCTCGTAAAGTAATTTATTGTCCGCGTTTCTAGTAAAGAATCGCTTGTTTCATTTGGTTTTGATTGATTTGTGTAGAAAAGAAAAATGGAAAATTATACTCCTTTACCCCCGCTAACTAATTTACCTATTAATAAATGGCATTCGGATGATCGTCCGCGTGAAAAACTTATTCAAAAGGGCCCTGATGCACTTAGTGTAGTTGAGTTATTAGCCATTCTAATAGGAACCGGAAATAAAACCAACTCGGCTGTTGACTTAGCAAAACAGGTACTTCAGCACTCCGATCAACAGCTAACGGTTTTAGGTAGAAAAAGTATACAAGAGTTGGCTCGGATTAAAGGCATCGGAACAGCCAAAGCGGTTTCTTTAATTGCGGCGATGGAAATAAGCAGAAGAAGGGAAGCTGAACAGCCAGCTGAACGTCCGAGAATACAATCTTCAACGGATGCTGCACGCTTGATTCAGCCTTTATTAGCGGATTTAAATTACGAAACATTTTATGTATTGCACTTGAGTCGAAATAATACCCTTATCAAAACAGAACAAGTAAGTAAGGGTGGGGTGAGTGGTACAGTGGTTGATGCAAAAATTATTTTTAAAAGCGCGATTGATGCATTGGCCTCCGGAATAATATTATGTCACAATCATCCTTCGGGTAATTTACAACCTTCGAATGAAGATTTGCAGATAACGCAACAGTTAGTACAGGCCGGAAAGCTACTCGGAATAACCATTTACGATCATTTGATTGTAAGCTATAAAGGCTTTTTCAGCTTTGCAGATGAAGGATATATAAAATAAAAAAGGCCGCTCCTTACAGAGCGGCCTTTTTTATATACAAATGAAAAGTATTATTTAGTTACAGTTAAATGTTGAACGTGAGTTACACCATTGATAGTAACAGCAACAAAGTAAGCACCGGCAGCTAAATCAGCAGTATTAACAGCAACTGATTGTTTACCGTTAACTTGACCTAAATTTTGGCTGTATGCAACTTGACCATTGTAACCATAAACTTGTAAAGTAGCATTACCACCTTTAGTTTCGAAGTTTACATTTACTTGACCACCGTTAGTTAAGTTAGGAGCAACTGTTAAGTTAACTTCTTCAGCAGCAACGTTAGTGATACCAACATTAGGGTTAAAAGCAACTTCTTTAGCATTCCAAATAACACCGGTAGTTTGGTCTAAAACCATAATAACGATGTGTAATTTAGCTGGATTTTCATCAGCAGGAATAGCATAAGTATAAGTTTTAGTAGCAGTGTAACCATCTACAACTGGACCAGGAACTGAACCGGCATCACCAGCATAATTACCAGCAGATAATAAAGCGCGACCAACGTGATCATAGTACATGTTAGCAGCTAAAACCGGATCAGTTTCATTTTGCCAGTTATGACCAGCACCATTCAAAGCCAAGTTATTGGTTTGAGAAGAATAGTAATTGTGTTGATCCCAAGCAGTTGTAGTACCATGAACATCATCTTCAGTAATAACGCACAATAAATTCATTGCGTCAGTTATTTTAGTTTTGAAAGCTGCAGAAGCTTCAATAGTAATAGTTTTAGATGTTGCATTATAAGAATAAGTACAGCTAGGAGCAACAGGAGCAGTTAAACCGGAGAAAGCATTGTAGTAAGCATCAAACAATTGATTTGAAACGCTACCGCCTAATAAATTACGATCAACATTACAACCAGGGAAACCACTGAATGCAGCACCTGCATCATAATTAGCAACAGTCATTGGGTCATTGTTATGAACAGCAATACCGATGAAAGAACCGTCTGTATGAGCTAAATCTTCGTATTCCATAGCAACAGCACCACGTGGGCACCATCCGCACCAAGTACCGGTACCTTCTTCAATTACTACATTTTTAGTAGGAGGATTGTTTACAGCACTCAATTTAGTTGTAGCCATATTGTTTGTAATATCACTTTCAGTACCACCATTGTTAACACCGGTAATAGTAGCTGTGATAGTAAATTCATTAGCAGCAGCTTGGTTAAAAGAAACTGTATGTGAGAAATTGTAAGTAGAATAAGGAGCAATGTTTAAACCACTTAAAGTAGCTGTGTGTGGAGCACCACCGTCAGTCCAAGCAATATCTAAGCTAGTAATAGGAATACCATTGTTGTAGATAGTACCTGCAATTGTAGTGTTCGTGTTAGTTGGAGTGAAACGGTTAATGTTTAAGCTAACCATTTGAGCATCCAAATTAGTAATAGTTGTAGTTTGGATATCATCAATCCACAAAATGTATTGGTCGTTAGAATTATTAACGAAAGCTACATAAATGTTTTGTCCGGCATAAGCAGCTAAACTAATCGCGTGCAAAGTGAATCCACTTGAATTTTCAGCACTAACCGTAGTTAATGTTGTAGTAAAGTCTGTTTGTGCAGTACCGGTAGTAGATACTTTAACTTGGTAT
>JAHEYX010000365.1 GCA_023251415.1 Chitinophagales bacterium | reverse complement strand
CACATACAGCTAATTCAACTGCTGGTCCTGTTTTAAATTGGAAATTCTCTTGGACTGCTCCTTCAGCCGGTGCAGGTACTATCACTGCTTATGCTGCTATCAACAAAGCAAACAACGATTTCACTCGCGTAGGTGATTCTATCAAAGTTATCACTGTTGCATTAAGTCAAACTGCCGGTATTGGTATTGATGCTGTTGCTGCTAATGCACTTCAAGTGAGCGCATATCCAAACCCTGTTATGAGTGAAGCCATCATTAACTACAACACTTCAACTGCTGCTGCTAATTCAATTGCTATTTACAACTTAGCAGGTGCTTTAGTTAATCAAGTAGATCTTGGTACAGAAGCTGCTGGTGCTCACCATACTACCATTAACATGGCTAATTTAAGCAATGGTACTTATGTAATGGTTTTAAGCAACGGTACTTCAACAGTTGCTAAGAAAATTGTGAAGAACTAATTTTAACTGATTTATTTTTCTAAGCCCGGGGCATTGAGTTGTTCCGGGCTTATTTTTTTGTCTTTACGACTCACTAAAAAGACTCCGGCGAAAATGAGTAAAGCTGCAATTACCTTTACTGGGGTTAATTCTTCTTTCCCAAAATAAAGCGCCACAACAGCGGCTACTAAGGGTTGAAAGTAAATATAGATGCCTACTATAGCCGGACTGGCATAACGCAAAGCAATATTATTGAGCAAATAAGCTAAGAATGTAGCCCCAATAACTACAGAGGCCACAGCGGCCCATACCGGAGCAGTAAAGGTTGTCCATTCAATTTGTAAAAATGGAGCAGTGCCTAATGGCAACACAAATAAGAATCCGAATGTAAATATCCATTTAACAATCGTAAACGGATTGTATTTACTCATCAACGGTTTGACCATTACTAAATAAATCGCATAACAAGTAGCATTTAAAAATACCAAGGTATCTCCTAAAGGTGTATTAATACCGGATTGCAACTTTTTGCCAAACAAGACCAACAATAACGCGCCACTCGCGCCTAAAATAATTCCGCCGGTCTTTTGTAAACTCACCTTTTCACGCGCCACTGCCCTACTGATGATTAATACCAGAATAGGTGTAGCAATCATAATTAAAGAACCATGAATCGGTGTGGTATAGCGAATTCCCATAAAAAAAAGGGATTGATTTAAAGCCACACCAAACAAAGCACAAAAAATGAGCAAGGGAAAATCTTTACGATCCACTTTTTCGCGAATAAATAAACTGTGCAAAACGATAAACAATAACATGGCCACCCCAACGCGAATAACAATAAAACCTAAGGGTTGTATGTACGCCGGCATAACCGATTTGGCCACCGTAAAGTTGATTCCGTAAATTAAATTAACGATAAATAAAGGCAGGTGAATGCGAATAAATGATTTCATGTTGTGCGCTTGAGCAGCTTAGTTTTTTAAACGTCCACCTTTAAAAAACCACTTTTTGTAATACGCTTCATTCAAATCACTAATCATAACACCTTTAGAGGTGCTGGAATGCACGAATTTTCCGTTTGCCAAATAGATGCCCACATGCGTGATTGATTTGGAGCCTATTTTAAAGAAGACCAAATCCCCTTCAATTAAATCATCTTTTGAAATCGGATCACATTGGTTGTATTGTGAAGTGGCATCACGGCCTGTTTCTTTGCTGAAAACCTGCAAACACAATTGTTTAACGAAGCCTGAGCAATCCACTCCGTTTTGGTCGTTACCGGCATATTTATAAGGTGTACCGATCCACTCATCGATGAATTGGTACAATTCGCGATTACGCTTAATATGCGACTCTGTAACGTTCAGTTGTTGGGCGTATTTTTTACACAAATCCGAGTCATCCAATTTTTCGTGCTTTACTGTTGCTATTGGTTTAGGATTAGTGGTGGTAACGGTTGTCTTTTTCTTTACCACTTTCTTTTTAACGGCTTTTTTCTTTGGTGCCGGCTTTTTCTTTTTAACCGTTACTTGTTTTTTTGTTTTGGTTTGCGATTTTACGGAGCCTCCGCAGCTGCTAAACATGCCACAAAGGAACAATACCGTAAAAAGAAGCGTTATTATTTTTTTCATGGCTGTAGTGGATGGCGTTTGATTAAACAAAGATGGTGCGTATAGGTTTCAGTTACAGCATTCCGGATACCTTTTTCATCAACGTGGTCGATACGTACGTGTCCACTGGAATGGAGTATTTGCCTGTTTTCTAATAAAACACCTACGTGAATGATTTTGTTTTGTTGGTTATCGAAAAAAAGCAAATCACCCGGAATTACATGGGCTATCGAATCAATTAAACTCCCTTGTTCGGCTTGTTGAGCAGCATCACGTAATAAATTTATGCCCACATAACGATAAACTTGCTGAGTAAAACCTGAACAATCGATACCAAATGTACTTCTTCCACCCCACAAATAAGGCGTATTCAAGTAGTCGAGGGCAAAGGCTTTTAAGGCTGAATAGGTGCCTATTGTAGTAGAAAGCTTACGGACAGCAGCATTACAAGTAAAAGCTTGACCGTTAAATAAAAAGGTGCCGTTGTTATAATTGGGTAATAAGGCTCCCTTAGGCAAAAGCACTTGTTGTTGCGCATTGGTAGCTAAGGCTGCTCGTTCCAAAAGCATCGTATCGGCCGTAAAATTACGCGTAACTAGTTCAATATGCCTAGATTCAATATACGCTATATAGTTGTCGAATACGACTTTTACCTGACTCCATTCTCCTTCGATTGTTGTAACTTGCACTTGTTCGCCAAACAAAAGTTGTGAGACCATTTCACTTCGATGTGAGGGCGTAAGACGTAAAGGTGCTAAAGGGACGTTACAGTAATGCATATTGGTTGTTTTAGTGGCTTACAAAGATACAAAATGAAAATTAGTTCAAATTTAATGCGTAAGATTGGTAACATTTTTTCAATTTTTAAGTACAAATGTTTTCTATATTCGTGGCGTGAATTACCTGCGATTTTAAAACCTATGAAATTTCTGAGAACTACCTTATACTTTTTACTGCTTTTAGCGTTTGCTGCAAACGTTAAAGCTCAGGATATTCATTGGTCGCAATACAATGAAGCTCCGCTTTTATTAAACCCGGCCAATACCGGTTTTTACAAAAATCAATACCGTTTTAATTGCAATTTCCGTAATCAGTGGAACAATCGTTTTGTAAACAATAATAATTTGGGTGTTACCGG
>JAHEYX010000053.1:3545-12633 GCA_023251415.1 Chitinophagales bacterium | reverse complement strand
CATAGTTTTTTAGAATAATTAAGATTTAACGTATCAAATACAGCGTAATCAAAAAGGGTAGTATCGGTCTTTGCCCCGAGATGAATAATAGCATCGATAGCAGGAGCATGTTCCTGGTACCACGTAAAAAATGACATGCGCGGTACTGTTTCGCTGAAGCGTTTCGCACTCCAATTGGCTGTTTTTGTTTCAGGCACAAAATCATCCACTAGAATAATATCCGTTATACCATTGTCATTGAGGGCTTGAAGCATACAACTTCCAATAAAACCTGCAGCACCGGTTAAAATTATCATAAAAGCTATGGATTAAATAGGAAGCAAAATTAAACAAACCTTTAACTCGGAGTAGGGAATTATTACAAGTTTTATTAGTGCTTATAAAGCACTTTCCACAAACAGATTAAGGGAATCTTTGCCAAGTTCAGTAATTTATTTTTACATTTGTCGCGCTGTGAGTATGTACGAAATTAAATTACCGCAATTCGAAGGTCCGTTTGACCTCCTTTTGTTTTTCATTGAACGTGATGAATTGGATATTCATGATATTCCCATTACCAAAATTGCGAATGACTTTTTAAGTTATTTGCATCAAATGGAAACCTTGAATATCGAAATGGCAAGCGAGTTTATATTATTTGCTGCCACGTTAATGAAAATCAAAGCCAAAATGCTTTTGCCTCGAAAAGAGAAAGACGAATTTGGTAACGAGATAGATCCACGTGCCGAATTGGTTCAGAAGTTAATAGAATACAAGCGATTTAAAGAAACAATGCCGGAGTTGCATAGTTTAGAGGAACAACGCATTCATCGTACGAAACGAGGCAATTTAAATTTTGAATTGGCAGCCATCGCTGAGCAATTCAATACTGAGCATGAAATACATTCATTAACCTTGTTTAAGTTGTTGAAATCATTTGATAAAGTGATGCAACGCTTCAATACACAAAGTCAACCTATTCAACATACCGTAGTTCGGTATAATTATACCCTAGAAGATTCCAAGTCCTATTTACAAGCATTGGCTCGTGATAAGAAGGAAATCCCGTTTGAAACCATTTTTGAAATTTGTAAAGATCGTGTGCATGCTGTTTTTGTGTTCCTAGCCATGCTTGAATTGATTCAGTTACGTTTTTTGACTATTAAATTGGGTATTGGAGCCAATAATTTTTGGATCGCACCGGTTGAAGAACGCTTATTTTAAACTTGAATTTATCGAATAAAAAAAGGCAATCAGTAGGATTGCCTTTTTTATTTTCTCATTCGAAAAATTAATTTTATTTAACAACAGCTCCATCTGCCGTAAACCCGATAGCAATTTTAGGAGCTTTTATGGCTTCAATTTCTGCTTCCGGTTTATTGTCATCTTTAGCATAATGTTTTAATTGTTCAATAGATACCGTATCTGTAAATCCAATACCGTGCGCAATAATTTTCTTGCCAACACTATTTTTATCAATACCAAATTCGTTATTAACGGAATCTCTGAATTTAATCATTACCACTTCGCCGTTTGCTAATTTAACATCTGCCCAACAACCCGCTTTTTGGCAAACTTTTTCAATAGTTCCACTTACATTACCCATAAATTCTTTACCTCCCAACACCATTCCTGCCATTTCATCAACTGTTACTGCTTTTGTAGTATCAAAGGCTTTACCATTGATTGGAGGATTGGCTACAGCTTCTTTTTTGGTTTCAGCCGGATTACAAGCAGCCATTACTGCTATAGATGCGATTGCTAATAAGGTTTTTTTCATAAGAATCTAAAATGTTAGTTTGTAAAAATAATCAATAATGAAGAACGTTGCAAAAATAATACTTGCAATACCATTCAAGGTAAAAAAGGCCAAGTTAATTTTGCTGATATCGCTTGGTTTGATGATGAGATGTTGGTAGATTAATAATAGTGAAAACAACCCGGCACCGGTATAATAAGCCCAGGTACCCGGCATTACATACCCTACATAGCAAACCAGAAGTATTACTATACCATGTAAAACTGCAGAAACTACTAAGGTTGATTTTATACCCAACCATACCGGAACCGAATGCAATTGGTGTTTTTTGTCGAATCCTTCATCCTGCAAGGCATACAGTAAATCAAATGAGCTAACCCATAAAAGTACTATAATTGCAATTAGAATAGGAATCAATGAAATAGAAGCAGTAATTGCCATATAAGCACCTACCGGGGCTAAAGCTAATCCTAAGCCCAAAATAAAATGACATAGCCAAGTAAATCGTTTGGTATAACTGTATCCTAAGGTTATTAATAATGCTACCGGAGATAAGAAAAAACACAGTTTATTAATAAAATAAGTGGTGGCAATAAAAACCAGTGAGGATATAATTGTTAAGAGTAAGGCACCTCTAGGACTGATCACTCCACTTGGAATTTCACGAACAGCTGTTCTTGGATTTAAAGCATCTATACGACGATCGATGTAACGATTAAAAGACATGGCAGCAGTGCGTGTACTAACCATACAAAGCAGTACATAAACCAAAAGTTCCCATTTATTAGCAACAGCCGTTTGTTGCTGTATACCTAGAAAATAGCCGATTAATGCAAATGGAAGTGCAAAAACAGTATGTGAAAACTTGATAAGAGAGAAGTAGTGCTTTACCATCGTTAACTACTCAAAATTATTTAATGCTAAAGCCAATACCGGATTTTTGGTGTCCTTTTCTGAAACAATTGCATTTGACAAATCAATTTTCCAATCGATGTTTAATGCAGGATCATTATAGGCTAAGCCACCTTCAGCCGCTTTGTTATAGTAATTATCACATTTGTAGAAAAATTCGGCTGTTTCGCTGAGCACCACATATCCATGGGCAAAGCCACGAGGTACAAACAGTTGCTTTTTATTTTCTGCGGATAGTAAAATACTATAATGCTGTCCAAAAGTGGGAGAGGATTGGCGCAAGTCAACTGCAACATCTAAAACTTCCCCTTGAATAACTGAAACCAGCTTAGCTTGGGCATGTGGTGCCAATTGGTAATGTAATCCACGTAACACATTTCTTACAGATTTAGCTTGATTGTCTTGAACGAAATGAACAGTTTTGCCATAAAGATTAGCGAAACGTTGTTCGTTAAAACTTTCATAAAAATAACCTCTTTCATCATGAATTAAGCTCGGAACAACAACTACTAAATCGGCAATAGGTGTACTTTCAAGTTGCATTTTCAAATAGGGTTTGTAGCTCGAATTAATTGATACGACGAATGTTTTTAATAATTAAATACAAGGTAAGAACACCGGTTGCTTTAATGGTAAAGTTCTCGATGGATTGATTCCAATCAACACGATTCCCTGGTTCTTTAGGAGCTTTAGGTTCTTTAACAGGCACAACAATGCGTGAACCTAACTTAACTTTTGGATAGATATTGAAAAGCAATAACGAATGGGTTTTACGAATACGACCATTCGCTTCAAAAACTAATGTTTTACGTTTCCAGGCATTTTTTTCAAAACCACCTACAAAGTTATTGATATAGTATCCTGCACGACGACCGGCAAAATAAGGGGTATTTACTTGATGTAACGAATCAATACCGCTAAAGCGAATAGCTCCTGAAACAGAAATGAGTTCATTGATTTTAGGAATGATAATTTCATCACCAGGTTTAAGTATATAATTAAATTTAGATTCCGGTTGTTCCATCGCTTTTTTCAAATCAAGGATAACGAAACCGAGTTTTTCATCATAACGCTTTAATTTGGCGCCCATAACAAATGCGTAGGTTGTAAGACCACCGGCGCGTTGTATCAAATCCAGTACTTTTTCGTTTTTATTAGCCATGGAATACAAGCCCGGATATTTAACTTCCCCACTTATGGTTACATTTTTTTGGTATTCAAAATCCGGAGCTTTACGCACATAAACCTCATCATACGGTTGTAACAAGAAAGCAGAAGAGGCTTGGTCTATAGTTAAATCAGGATTGATTTGAATTGTCTTAATAATCACTTTAGTAGGTTCATTCGTATTTGTTGCAGGATTATAATTCATAATTCGAGAAACTTCAATACGATTATTAGCAGCTTCTGTTTTTAATCCACCGGCAAAGTACAATAAGTCTTTTAGTGACATTTTTTCACCAAAAATATAGACACCCGGGATACGAACTGAACCTGAAATGCGGATAAAAATTGAATCGGTGAAACGGTCTTTGGTGAATATTTCAATATGATCAAACGGACGTAAAACCATATTTGAAGGAATAGTAGGGAAACGCAATACACTGTCAACATTGAATTGATAGTAGCTGCGCGATAAATCATCTTGAATACGAATTAAGTAGGCCGTTTTGGTATACGCATTATGACTTAATCCTCCGGCTTTTTTAATCAAATCAGCAATTTTAGAATTTGATTCAATTTCATAATTGTCAGCCACTTCAACTGCTCCATTAATGGAAGCAAAATTTATAATTTGGGTATTGATTCCATTCACCAACAACACATCACCATCGTTTAAGTTAACCGTTGTTTTATTCTTTAAAACTTCTTCATAATTCACATCAGTATAAATGCGCTTATTGTTTTCAAAACGGGTAATCTGAATTGATTTAGTAAATGCTTCAGATTTTAAACCTCCGCAGAAACGAATCAAATCGCTCAATGTTTCATTTTTCTTTAATTCATACGAAGCAGGACGTTTAACCTGACCAACAGCAGATACTATCTTATCATGAGCCGGTACGATGATATAATCATTGTCTTGTAAATAAAAATCTTGATTAGACTCCGGATTTAATAAAAACTCATAGACATCAAGGGTACGAATGGTTTTGCCACCACGACGAATAGAGATGTTACGAACAGAACCGATTTCATTAGGACCACGAGCAGCTAATATTGCATTGAATGCAGTGTTGATTGCCGGAATACTATAAGAGCCCGGAAAATTAACTTCACCAACGATATTCACCGTAATTACACGGGAGTAATTTAATTTGATCGCAATTTTAGAATTACTTAAATCATAAGCAGTACCGAACTTTTTAGCAACTAAATCACGGGCATCTTTATAGGTTAAGCCTTTCAAATAAATTCGACCAACATTAGCCGGTTGTATATATCCTTCTTCATCAATACGATAAACTTCGTTTAATTCTGAAAATCCCCAAATGGATACATTTAATTCATCACCGGCGTCTAAAATATAGGATTCAGGAGCTTTTGAAACGTTGGCTCTATTGAAAATATTTATCGTTGTATTTCGGAAATAATCTTGACCGAATACCTCATTTTTTAAAGTAATTTTTTTGAATGCAGAATCTTCTTTGGAACCACCGGTAAAGGAAGAAATATTGCTATTAAAAGTTTTTACCCCGAAAGAGTCAGCCATGGAATTGGTAACAATGGTGTTGTTTGCTGACGGAGCAACCGGAGCTGTAGGATTTGTAGCACCATACTTCGATTTTAATTGCATATACTTCTGAATTTGATCAGAAGTAATCCCCTTTTCATTTAAAAGCTCAGGATTTACGGATAAGGCTTGCATCAACGAACTCACATCCGTGGAAGTTTGCGCAATTAAAGTCGAAGTGCAAGTAAATAATGCAAAGGCTAATAATGCTAATTTTTTCATGAAAGGAATTAATTGATTGGTTGGAATGCAGATTTAAAATAGGCAACAGTATGTTGTAACCCTTCGTGAAAATGGACTTTAGGTTCGTAACTCAAATGTTTTTGAGCTAGCGAAATATCAGCTAAAGAATTTCTAACATGTCCTTTGCGGGTTTCGCGATGAGCCGGTTCGAAAGTAGTAGCGACTAATGATTGTAAGTTTTGAAATAAATCTAATACGGAGTAATTTTTACCAACAGCCACGTTATAAATTTTTCCGGTACACTCCGGATCAGGAGAAAATAAACCTTTCAAATTGATTTGAACAACGTTTTGAATGTAAGTAAAGTCGCGCGTTTGTTTACCATCTCCATCAATTACAGGGTTTTCGCCTTGCATCAATTTTTGAATAAACAATGGAATAACTGCAGCATAAACACCTTCCGGGTTTTGACGTGGACCGAAAACATTAAAATAACGGTAGCCAATCAGTTGCATGCCATAATTCAGTGCAAATACTTTTGCATATAATTCATTCGACAACTTAGTAACGGCATACGGTGAAAGGGGATTACCAATTTTAGATTCCACTTTCGGTAAGTCAGGACTATCTCCATATACTGAGGAAGAAGAAGCAAATACAAAACGTTTAACACCTGCATCACGAGCTGCTACCAACATGTTTAAAAAACCGTCTACATTCACTTTATGGGAATCGATAGGGTTTTTAATGGAACGAGGTACTGAACCTAATGCGGCTTGATGCGAAATGTAGTCGATACCTTCACAGGCTTTCCGACAAGTTTCTAAATCAGTGATATCTCCTTCAATGAATTGGTAATTGGGGTACTGTTTAAACAAATCCGTGTTGGACTTTAAGCCGGTAGCGTAATTGTCTAAAACACGCACTAATTTTGCATTGTGCGTCAGTAAATACTCAACGATATGTGAACCGATAAAACCGGCTCCACCTGTAACAAGAAAAGAATAATCAGCAAGGTTTTCGTTGAAATGAAAATGTAAGCCTTTGTACATCTAAAGTAGTTTAAAAAAAGTTGCGCAAAGATACAGAAAAGAGTTGTTAATTCCACCTTTTTCAAAGCAAGAAATACAAGCGATGTACCTTTCTTTACAGGTGAATGTCACGAAAGGGACTAATTTGTTGATACAAGTTATTTTTTAGGACTGATTTTCACCAATTCGATATCAAATACCAAAATCGCATTTACCGGAATAATACCTGAATTGCGCTTGCCATAAGCTAAGCCGGAAGGAATGATGATGGTGCCTTTTGCCCCTTGATCAAAAGTCAATAAACCTTCATCCCATCCTTTAATCACGCTGCCTTTACCTACTACAAATTGAAAGGGTTCTACGTGTCGAAATTTAGGGTCGGTATTCGAGTCGAAAACAGTACCATCAGTGAGTTTACCGGTATAATTGACGGTAATCGTATCGCCTGCAACAGGGAAATGTCCGTTGCCTTTTTGTAGCATCATATAGTAAAGGCCATTACGTGTCGAATCCGGTGTTTTATTCTTTTGTGCGAAATATTCATGAATTAAACGATCGTCCTTTTTTGCTTGAATATCGTAATCAGCTTTCAGTTTGATTTTCCAATTTTCTTTCGACATGAAATTCAACAACGTGATATAGAACTTCATGTATTTGTGTTTTACAGCAAAATGAGGCATAAAGCTGCCATAAAGTGAATCGGTTTTAATTAAAAAACAGATACTGTCGCCAATCGACATTAATTTGATTCCTTCATTTAAATCGCCATGAAAATTTGACTTTTCGATGTTGAGTTGTTGCGGACCGAACTCTTTATGCGTGTCGAAAATGACCGAATCGAGGTGGTTTTTGAGGATAAGATGATAATACACAACGTCACCCACCACCGGATGTTTAACAGAATCTCTCTTTATAAAAGGGATGTACTTTAACCCGGAAGGCAATTTAACTGTTTTCTGCTTTTTTTTATCGGCAGCTAAAGTTGTAAGCCCCAGTAATGCCAAGCAAAACAATAGAAGGACTTTCCGCATTATTTAAAATCAACTAATTCAACTTCAAAAATCATCGGAGAATTAGCCGGAATACTTGGAGCAGGAGAACTAGCGCCGTAAGCCAATTCAGAAGGAATATATAAAGTTGCTTTAGCTCCTTTGTTCAAGAATTGGAATCCAATATCCCAACCACGAATAACTTGACCTTGTCCTACAGTAAATGAAAAAGGTGAACCACCCGGATTCATATTGGAATCAAACACGGTTCCATCCAGTAATTTACCGGTATAACGAGCCGTAATGGTTTGACCCGGAAGTGGTGAAGAACCGGTACCCGGACTAGTAATAACATAATAAACGCCTTCCGGAGTTTTTTTAGCATTGGTAATATTGTGTTCTTTAAAGTATTTACCAAATTGGTCTTCCGGATGTTGGATATCAACCAATTCTACATCAAATATTAAAGGGTCATTCGCTTGAATTTTACCACCCGGAGGAGGATTTTCTCCATACGCTAAGGCTGAAGGAATGTATAAAGTAGCTTTACTGCCTTTTTTCAATAAGCTAAACGCAATATCCCAACCTTGAATTACACGATGTTGTTGAATTGGAAAAGTGAAGGGTTGAACATGATGAAAAGCGCTGTCCATATTTGAATCGAACACCGTTCCATCAAATAATTTACCACGATAATTAGCTACAACGTTATCACCGCTAACAGCTAATTCACCGGTTCCAACCGTAGTGATAGTATAGTATAATCCTTCCGGAGTACGTTGAGGAGTAATTTTATGATCAGCAAAGTACTTCTTCATGGTTGCCTCTTCTTGTAATTTTTTAGCTGCTGCAGCTTCTTTCGATTTTTGTTCCATTACAGCAACGTCTTGGGCAGAAAAAATCTTGATACCATAGCCTACAAATGCACCATTATCGATACCCGGATGGGCTTGACCATTTGACAATGAATCGATATTAACTTTCAAAGTAACGGAATCACCTTCATGCATGGTTAAGAATGCACTGGTTAAAAAACCAAAGGTTTCCTTTTTTAAAGGAACATTCTTTTGAAAGCCAAAGTCACGCATCAATTTATCATTGGCGTCATACATACTTATTTTGAATGCAATCGTTTGATTAAGCTGTAAGGTACTTTTGGAATTACCAGCCTTTACAGTTTTAGCGAATAAACCCTTTACCACCGGTGCATAACCCGGAAACATCATTGGGGCGTCAATTGGGGTAAATGAAATATTGTTTTGAGCAACTAAAGCGGTAGTTGAAAGTGCCGTTAAACAAGTAATTAAGAATTTTTTCATGGCTTTCGTTTAGTAGTTTTATTTTAAAAGGTAAATGTAAAAAGTTTCTTTACAGTAAGTAAAATTTTTATTTAAAAGTTTCTTAAACGTGATGGGCTTAACGATTTACGCTCAAAATAGCGTTCTTTAACTTTTGGTTATAATTTATAGTTAATGACTTATTTTTTTCGGCAGTAAGAAAT
>JAHEYX010000053.1:0-3535 GCA_023251415.1 Chitinophagales bacterium | reverse complement strand
CAAGTCGATGTATGCCCCCTAAATAAAATCGTTGCAACAAGGCATAGCCAATTAAAACGCTAGAGGCATAGAATCCTTTATAAATCGTAAAGCCAATGAATGCAGCACAAGCCAATTCTAAAAATACATTTACCACCCCTTCTTGAAAATTACCAACATACATTTGACCGGAACCCGGTAATAGGGTTGACAATAATGTAGCCTTATCCAGACTTTTAATTTTAGGAATTTGCTTTTTGGAATAGTACAGTTGCAGTTGTTTATAAATCGAATCGTTCAGTGTCGTTTTAGGTAAAGCCAATAAAAATAGGCTGTCGGTAAGGGAAGCAGCGGTTTTCCATTGGTAAAGTTCATTATTGCAGAGTATTTGCAAGATGTACGTTTCGCTTTTATGTAAAAATGGGGTAGGCATTAAATCAATCTTGGTGAGCTCGGAAAGTGCATTTTCGTATTGATTGTTTAAATAGAAGGTAGAAGCGTCTAATAAATGAAATTGGTATACAAAAGAATCGGACATTCCAATGAGATTCACACGATCTAAAGTAGTAAGGGCTTGGGTATAATCTTTTAAAGCGAGATACGCATTGGTTTTGCGTATCAATGCTTCATTTTTAATTGCCGGTTCTGACTGCACAAAATAAACTTCTTCAGCCAATAAAACGGCTTCAGCATATTTTTTAGCACTTAGGGCATTATCATATTTGGTGAAAAAATTATTCTGGGTAAACCCGCTCAAGGGCGCCATACATATTAAACACCATAATACTACGATAGTATTTTTTATTCTCATTCGCTTTGTTTTTGACACTGTATAAACTTCCAATTATGTTTCCGGAGTAAAAGATGGCAAACAGACCTGCAGCAGCTATAAAATTCGGACTTTTAAGGCCAGATTTGAAGTAGTTTTCTGCCGCAACACCGCCAATAATAGCATTCGTTATAAAGGCACCTAAAGCGGCCCCCGAATAGCCGGCATACAATTTTCCGGAGCCGGGAATTACAGTCGATAGAAGTGCGGCTGTAGCGCCATTACGTTTTTTAGGGTGTAGTAATCGGTTAGCGGCAATTTTAATATCGGTGCATTCTTGTTTAAGTACAAATTGATCCAGGTTTATCGTTACAAATAAGGAATCAAATTTTTTTGGATTTTGTTCCATCACTGCCTCGCAAGCAGCATATAATTTCCACAGTTCTAGATCGTTACCTTGTAAACCTTCGGCTTTTAGTTGAAGCAACTCCTTATGATAAGCTTCCCAATTTTGTTTTTTATAATAAATCGCCGCACTGTGAAAATGCGTGTTGATGCTTATCGGTTCATTTGCACGCAAAGGAACCTTTTGCCAAAACAATAAGGCCGAATCCATGTCTATGTTTCGAAAAAAGCTAAATCCTTGATAAAAATACAAACTATCTTTTTGGGCTGAAGAAAAGTGCATGGCATCATTCATCAGGAGCTGATCAATGTAGGTGGCGCATTCGTTATAGTTTTTGATTGTAATCAAATGTTGCGCAAACGATATAGCGGAGGAGGCATTCAACTCCGTGTTAACAGCAAAACTTGGTTCTTGTGCCTTTAGTACTGCAGGAAGCAGTAAAAGCGATAAAAAACCTGCTACTTGAAGGCAAGCCCATTTTCCGGCGATTCGATAAAAGTGCATTCGTGAATTATCTTCTAAAGGTGTAAAAACTAAGCGAATCAATCAGTTTGTTCAGGTGATTAAAGTTGGTAATTCGCACATCATAGTTCAAAAACTGATTGCAACGGGTTAATCGATCGGCACTTAAAGCAACACCCTTTAATAAGCCAAATCTGCTGATAGCCAGCTTGCTATAGTTTGAACAGGAATTATCAAATGGACAATCGGCGGCAAATTGAGGAGATAAAAACTTTTGGTATAAGAAAAGCATACTGCCAAAGCTTAAGCTTACCGGGTTATAACGAGCAATAAATGAAGGGTTTTTGGTATGTACAAATCGAATAATGCGTTTATTTGGTACATAAACATTTGGTGTTTGTGCCTTCACGTATTGTAAAGGATCGGTAAAAAAGCCACTGTTTTGGGCAGTTACGGCATTTAAACCAATTGCAAAAAGCAACAAGATTAGGATGGTTCTCATTTTTTATCAGGTTCGATCAGTTTTGCAGAACTTGGAATTTGGTAATTAAAATAAGTAGGGTCACAGAGGTTGTTTACTTTGATATCACTGAAATTTCGACGCGTGATAACAGAGTCTTTCGGAGCGGAGAACAGTATTTCAGTCATTAATGTAGGCAAATATACATTGTTGACTTTTTGATAGTTATCGTAGTAAATTTTCAAGAAGGTTAATTTCTTTTCATCTGAAAAGGCTAAATAAACGGGCATGTTGTTTTCATGCGCCAATACGGCTTTTTGAACCCCTTTTTTCTGTTTGTTGATTGGCTCCCAAGTAGTTACTACCATGGTTTTATCTTCGGTTTTTGTTTGAATAACTTTGAAACCACTTTTTTTAAGTCCCAAGTCGGAAGTGCTACCGTACAAGAAGTTGTAGAAGAAACTGTTTCTCGAGCTCATGTCCATTCCATTCATTTGTATAACCGTATTTTGCTTCACATTATACACTTTCATATCACCGTTTGAATAATTGATTGCTACTTGTTCATAAGGAACTAAGGTATGTGAAACCATAACTTCCTTTAAAACATCGATATATAAACTTGATTTAACAGAAATATATTGACCGTTTTGAAGGGTACGGGTGAGCATTTGAATTTGAATCAATCGTATATTATCATTTCCTAAAAAACTGAAGCACGGAAGCAGGAGCAGTAAAAGCAAGTATTTTTTCATACAGAGATTAGAAGAACTGCAAATTAAAGAAAGAAAACGCAGAGCATCCTTAAAATTCGAATAAGAAATCATAAAGAACATTTAATACGGCGTGATAAAGCGAAATAGCAACCAGTAAAATTAGTAAGGTAGTAAAACCAGAAAACGCATCAATTTAACTAAAATTAAAATATATTAAATATATATTATTTGATAAATGTTGAAATTCAGTATAAAATTTAATTTTCGTTAAAAATAAATAAGGTTAAAAACTTGATTTGGGCTTTCGAATATATTACCTTTGCAGCCTTTTTAGTAGGTATTTTAGCCACTATTCTAATTAACTTGTACAATTAATGAAATTATCATCCTTTACATTCGATCTTCCCCCTAATTTAATAGCACAATCGCCAGCCAAACAACGTGAAGATGCACGTTTAATGGTTGTGAATCGCAAGACCGGGAAAATTCAGCATAAAACATTTAAAGACATCCTTACTTATTTTAACGATAAGGATTTAATGGTTGTAAATAACACCAAAGTATTTCCTGCCAGAATGTATGGCAAAAAGGAAAAAACAGGTGCTAAAATTGAGGTGTTTTTATTACGTGAACTTAATGAGCAACAACGTTTGTGGGATGTTTTAGTAGATCCGGCTCGTAAAATTCGTGTCGGTAACAAATTGTATTTCGGAGACGATGATTTATTGGTAGCAGAGGTAGTG
>JAHEYX010000364.1 GCA_023251415.1 Chitinophagales bacterium | reverse complement strand
CCATTAGCAATTGCAGCTAACAAGCCCGGAACTTGTTGTGTGGCGGCATCAAAAAACTGTGCGGCATAAAAACTTCCGATACTGTAAGTTGGGAAATAGCCAAAACTGCCATGGCTCCAATGCACATCTTGTAAACAACCGTGCAGATCGTCAGGCACCTCAACTCCTAAATAGGCTTTGTATTTCGCATTCCACTGCGCAGGGATATCGGTTACTTCTATACTTCCTTCAATAAGGGCTTTTTCAATTTCAAATCGAATTAACACATGAAAATGATAAGTTAACTCATCCGCTTCGATTCGAATTAAAGAGGGCTTAACCAAGTTACAGGCTTTATAGAAGTCTTCGGCGCTTACTTTACCAAAAGCTTCCGGAAAAGCAGTTTGTAAAGCAGGGAAGTGTTTTTGCCAATAAATCAAACTTCGGCCCACCATATTTTCCCATAAACGGCTTTGGGATTCGTGAATACCGAGCGAAATGGCTTCGCCGCAAGGCAAACCGTATTGTTCGTCCGATAATCCTTGTTCATATAAGGCATGACCGCCTTCGTGTAAGCAACTCCAAGTCATGGGATGAAAATTGCTTTCCTCTAATTTTGTGGTTACACGTACATCGGTAGCAGCAAAATTGGTGGTAAAAGGGTGAATTGAAATATCTTGTCGCCCGGCTTCAAAATCATAACCCATGTTTTGCAACAAATCAAGTCCGAACTTCCATTGTGGATCTTTTGGAAAAGAACCGTACATAAATGACTCGTTTGGCTCGGGCTGCAATCGAATGGCTTTTATTAAGTCAATCAAATCAGATTTAACCGAGTTAAAAATACTTTCCGTTTCTGCGGTTGTTAAATCCGGCTCGTATTGGTCTAATAAGGCGTCATACGGGTGTGCGGAGTAGCCTAATAGTTGGGCTTCTTCGCGTTTTAAGTCGACTAATTTTTTTAATGAAGGGGCAAATACCGCAAAATCATTGGCTTCGCGCGCTTTTGCCCATTGGTGATAGGCTTCAGAAATCGTTTGCGATAAACGAACTACAAATTCGGTGCTGTATTTTTTTTCACGGAGGTAATCTTTTTCAACTTGAATAACATTGCGTTGTTCGATGGGTGATAATAGGCTTAACTCACTTTTGAGTTGAATTAAAAGCGATCCCAATTCATCCGAAACAAATAAATCGTGAGAAATACCACTTAATGTAGCCAATTGTTGTGCGCGAGCTGCAGCACCTTTAGCAGGCAAATACACTTCTTGATCCCAATTCAAAACGGCCGCTGCGTAACGCACATCGGCTATTTGTCTCATTTTAGCAACAAACTCGGCATATATAGGACTTGACATAACAGTTGTAGTAGTAAGGTAAAAGGTGTAAAAATAGAAAGAAAACAGACACCATAGTGCAAGGGATTAAAAATTCAACAAATAAGCTTGGAATCGAACGAAGTGTTTTATCTATTGTACAGTAAATAAAGCAATCTGCATAAGAAAACAAGAGTTGAGATAACTTCAATAAGCTAAATTTCGTATTTTCACCCGAAAAAAAACTGGGAGATTAACACCTTAATCAAAGATTAATTTTTATTTTTGTTTTTGGGGTAAAAAATCAAAACCATTTTTTATTAAGTATTTCCGTAAATTACTCTTTATGCGCCCGTTATTACGCTTTAAATCCTTGCTCGTGCTTGTACTGACCATTTTGGGGTACACTGCAGTTGCTCAGGATATTCATTTTACCCAATATTACCACAACCCTATTTTGCTTAATCCGGCCCAAACCGGCTTAGCTTGCAATTGGAGAGCAGGTATTAATTATCGAAGCCAATGGGGCAGCGTTACATCACCTTACAAGACTACTGCGGGCTATTTTGATATTCCGATTTTCTTAAACCGCAGCCGTTCTGCCGCTTTGGGATTAGGAGTAGGTATCTTTAATGATGTTGCCGGAACCGGTGCTTTAACAACCATGGAGGTTACACCTACTATGGCTTTGCACCTTGGATTTGGTAGCGAAGACCCTAAACAATATCATTTATCAATAGGTATACAACCGGCTTACCGTCAAAAGAAAGTGGATATTAACCAATTGACATGGTCGTCACAATGGGATGGAAATATTATTGATCCGTATCGTCCGACCGGAGAAACACAGTTACAAACCGGTACTGTTGGCGCATTTGACTTAAATACAGGTATTCAATTTACAGCTGTTCCAAGCAGCAATTTCAGTTTTAATATCGGTGCTTCAATTTTTCACGTTTTAACACCAATTGAAAGCTTCTATCAGAGCACGACCAACAGTTTGGATTCACGTAAAGTGATAAACCTAGGAGCAAAATTCATGGTAAACGAAAAATTAGCCGTATTACCAAGTTTGTTGTTTATGGCTCAAGCAAAAGCAAGTGAAAAGAATTTAGGCGCTGAATTGAACTATAATTTAACCGGAGAAGAAGACGCCTTTGCTTTATTTGGCGGCTTATTCTACCGTTGGAAAGATGCGGCACAGCTAATGGGCGGTTTCGAAAAAAATCGTTTCCGCGTTTGTTTGTCGTATGATATCAATATGTCGGGCTTACATAATGTATCTCGTTACAGAGGCGGATTTGAATTGGCATTGATGTACAAGGCACCATGTTATCCGCCACGTTTGATACCACCGCCACCACAATTGGTTTGCCCTCGTTTCTAATTTACTTAAAATCACTTTTGCGATTAATACATTTATACTTTTCCGGAATATGAATAAATATCTGATACAATTTTTAACCTTATTTTTATTAACGACAGCTTGCTTCAGCATTGTATTGGCCGATGATGATGAACCAGAATTTACAACTGCTAAGAAACTTAAAATAGCTGATGACCTTGCAAAAATGGGTAGCTATTATAATGCGATTGAATATTATAAGAAATACTTGAAAGACGAGAAAGATGATGTGGATGTAATGTTTAAATTAGCAGATGCTTACCGTAATGCACGTGATTACAGAAATGCTGAAATATGGTATAAGAAAGCCTATGAAGGGGATAAAAAGGAAAACATGAACGCACAATATTTTTGTGCTTTGATGATGAAATACAATGGCAAATATGACGAAGCAAAAACTTTGTTTGACAAAATTGCTAAAACCTATAAAGGCGATGAAAGTGACCCTAAAGCCGTGGTTATTAAAATGGCCAAAGAAGAAGCTAAAGGTTGTGAA
>JAHEYX010000363.1 GCA_023251415.1 Chitinophagales bacterium | reverse complement strand
TATTGATTCGGTATTAGTAATTGATTCTACCATGAATGCCCCACTTTATATAACCTACTATGCGGATTCCATTAACCATCCCGGTACCGCAACGACAACCGCTACCGTTTGGCCATTGTATTATAATCACTACCAATACGACATTAATGGTGTTGCTATCGATTCTTTTTTAGTTAACCCGGACAGTACTATTTATGTAAGTTATTATGATTGGTATACCAAGTTCCCGCAAGTAATTCGCTATGAATTGGCTCGTTATATTACCCCGTATGGCAATGGATTATCATTGGGAAGCGGTTGGACGTGGACATTTGACGTAAGTGACTATCGAACATTATTGGCGGATAGTGTACACTTAAGTGCCGGCAATTGGCAAGAGTTATTGGATGTTAAATTTTTACTGATTAAAGGTATACCACCACGTGATCCAATTGGAGTAGAAAATTTGTGGAATGGCGGATTTAATTATGGTATTCCTACTGACCCAATTGACAATCACTTGACAGCGATTACCAGAACTATTGGTTCAACAGCACTAAACACGCGATGGAAATCAAGAGTAACCGGACATGGAATGGACACACCTTCAAACTGTGCTGAGTTTTGCGCCAAGTATCATTATTATCTCGTTAATGGTACTCAACAGTTCTCAAAATTGGTATGGCGGGATAATTGTAATCGTAATCCGTTGTATCCGCAAGGTGGAACTTGGGTTTACAGTCGTGCAAATTGGTGTCCGGGTGCAGAAGTTTGGACCTATGATTGGGAATTATCACCATTTACAACACCTGGCACTGCCGTCACTTTAGATCATGATGTTGAATTATACAATCATACCGGAAGCTGGGATTATTATCAAATTGAAGATCAGTTAGTGAGTTATAAGGCCCCTAACTTTACGTTGGATGCAGCCTTGGATGAAATATTAACTCCTAGTACCGATCAAATGTGGGGAAGAATGAATCCGGTTTGTTCCGGTCCGGTAGTGCGTATTAAAAACACCGGCACTACAACACTTACCAGTTTAACCATTACTTATGGTTTAGCGGGTGAAATACCAGCTGTATACCATTGGACAGGTAATTTGGCTTTTATGGAAACGGCTTTGGTTACATTAGGGAAATTTGCATGGAAACAAGGACCAACAACCTTTACAGCAAGTGTAAGTCAGCCAAATGGTGGAGCCGATCAATATGCTAAAAATGATGCAGCAACTACCCAATTTATTTCACCGGTAGTAATGCCTGCTCAATTCGTAATAGAATTTAAGTCGAACAGTGCACCAAATGAAAACCAGTACAAAGTTAAAAACGAGAATGGCACTATTGTTTTTGCAAGAACTGTATTAACGGCGAATACCTTGTATAGAGATACCTTGGATTTATTAGATGGTTGTTATACGTTTGAAATGTTGGATTCAGGAGAAGACGGATTAAGTTGGTGGGCAAATACAGGCCAAGGTAGTGGTTATTTGCGCTTCAAACGCGTTTTACCGAGTTCGGTGATAAAAAATTTCAACCCTGATTTTGGAGGTCAGGTTTATCAGCAATTTACGATTGGTACAAGCAGCAGTACGGATGATTATATTTTTACGACTACCAATGAACTGACTGTATCACCTAATCCGAGCAATGGAGAAGTTTATGTTGCCATCGATTTAAACGGTAAAAAAGACGGCAAGTTAATGGTGCACAATTTAATGGGACAGCAAGTTTACAGTGCTTCATTTGTCAATCAAATAGCACAATCGTATGAATTAAATTTAGCCCAATACGGAAAAGGAATGTATTTAATAACGCTTCAAGTAGGCAAAGAAAACATTACTAAAAAAGTGATTATTGAATAAGTTATTAATGCTATAATCCTTTACTGCATTGCATTACAAGCTAAACACCATAAAACCAACAGGATTTATTACCTTTATTTTGAAACTAAAATAAAAAAAATATGGGCAATAACTTTGAAAATAAAATCTTAGTTGTATTTTTGCAGTCCGAAAAAAACGCCGCGTTGGTCAATCGGCTAAGACGCCTCCCTTTCACGGAGGAATGACGGGTTCGACTCCCGTACGTGGTACAAAAGTTTTTTTTGCAGAATTAAAATTTATTTTATTTTTGCAAACCTTTTTGAAACCTGTTGAGTAAGTACTTAACAGTTCAACATTAAGATAAACTGATTTCGGGAGTATAGCTCAGTTGGTTCAGAGCATCTGCCTTACAAGCAGAGGGTCCTTGGTTCGAATCCATGTGCTCCCACTAAAGCCGCCTTAAGGGCGGCTTTTTTTATTCTATAACTTTTGATGCATTAGCCTTCTTTTTCAAATTAACGATTCCATAATTCTTTTGATTAAATAGTATTATGTTCTTTTAAATTAATGGCTTAGGTTTGCACTTCTTAAAACATTTTTTCGGCCAATGAATATAGGAATATTAAAAGAAACAGCTACTGATAATCGCGTTGCTGTTTTACCTGAAAGTGCAGCCACCTTCATTAAATTAAAAGCTGCTGTTTATTTTGAAATTGGCGCCGGCAATAATGCTTCCTCTTCCGATTTAGAATACACGAATAGTGGAGCACAGCCATTATCACGCGCTGAACTGTTAAAGCAATGTGATATAGTTATCAGCATAAACGGTTTAGAAGAAGTTGATTTTAACCAATTAAAACAAGGTGCTATTTTAGTTGGACAATATTTGCCCTTGTACAATGGAGCAAAAATGAAACAAATAGCAGCTAAAGGCATTACTTTATTTAGTATGGACATGTTGCCCAGAACCACACGTGGACAAGCCATGGACGTACTTTCTTCTCAAGCTAATTTAGCCGGATACAAAGCGGTTGTATTAGCTGCCACACATTACCCGCGTTTATTTCCGATGTTAATGACTGCAGCCGGAACAATTACCCCTGCTAAAGTGATGATTGTTGGTGCCGGTGTTGCCGGTTTACAAGCCATTGCAACTGCTAAACGTTTGGGAGCACAAGTGGAAGTATTTGATACACGTCCGGCAGTAAAAGAAGAATGTCAATCATTAGGTGCAAAGTTTATCGAAGTAGAAGGTGCAGCGGATGCCAGTAAAGCCGGTGGTTACGCTGTTGAACAATCTCAAGAATTCATACAGCGCCAAAAAGCTAAAATTCATGAGCATGCCAGCAAAGCAGATATTATTATTACCACTGCACAAATACCGGGTAAACGTGCCCCGTTGTTAATAGAAA
>JAHEYX010000362.1 GCA_023251415.1 Chitinophagales bacterium | reverse complement strand
TATTCACTTGATCATAAAAATAGTTGAGTAAAAAACGTGCGTAAAAGTCGTTAATACTGAGTTGATTTAAGTGATACAACGAATCACTTGCATAGAGTTTATCGAGGTAATCTTTCTCCATCAATACGGCATTCGCATTAAGCAAATCGCCACTGTTCATATAGAAAGTGTGTAAATACAAATCAAACTGAATTTGGTTGTAGATATCTAATTTACTCGTTGCATTCAACATCGAACTTGAAGTACGAATAAACAACTGATCTGTAAAAGCTTTACTTTGAAGAAGCTGATTGACTACTGTTTTTCGTGCCGAAACAGCTGCATTCGCGTTCTTTAACGTTGCAATGGCGGCATTTAATTCAGTAGTGGTTGGTTCACGGCCAATTAAATCAACATACAATTTATTAATATAAGTACTAATTAATAATGTAGAAACGGCACCGGATGGCGGAGCTTGTACATTCGTAACAATTAAGTTTTCATGCACCGTTTCATGCGTCGTTTTTTTGCATGCCACTAGGCTGCTAATTATACTTGCAATAACAATTGTGCAAATGGCGTAATTGAATTTCATGCGGAAATTGTATAGCCAATATTACAAAATATTTTTAAAACCAACAAGTTTCAATTACTTGCCCGGTTTATAAATGCCTTCGGCTATCGTTTCTGCTAATGCTTTTGGAATAAAATACGTAGCCATAGCTCCAAACCAGTTGATAAAACCCGGTATGATTTCGGCCTTGCCTTTCCACATGCCTGCTAAAGCTATTTTGGCTACTGCATCCGGCGTCATTTCTACCTGTTTGGCCTTTTTACGTATGCTGTCACTCATGCCTGCACGATCTATAAAACCGGTATCTGTGGTACCCGGAACTAAACACGAAACGTTAACGGAACTGTTTTTTAATTCCACTTTTAAAGCACGCGTGAATAATAAAATAAATCCCTTAGCGGCAGCATAAGTAGCCATATAAGGAACCGCTTGGTATTGGGTTGAGCTGCTTACATTCATTAAATAAGCTTTGGGTTGCTTTTTCAATTCAGGAATAAACAAATGACAGGTTTCAACAATACTGTTTAATACCACTTGCAACATCACTTGTTGATCGGTCCATGACGATGCTTCAAACGAACCCCACAAGGCATAACCGGCATTATTAATAAGAATAGAAACTGCTAGTTGATTGGTTTGGCAATAATCAAAAATGGTTTTCGGTGCGCTGGTTTGTGCCAAATCCACTATCAGGTATTTCACCTCGACCTGATGTGCTTTGCTCAAATTTTCCGCCAGTGATTTCAACTCCATTTCGGAGCGAGCCACCAAAATCAAATTGTGTTTTTGTTCAGCTAATTGTGTGGCCAAAGCCTTCCCGATTCCTCTACTGGCACCGGTAATTAAAGCATAGGAATTAGTAGTCATAAGTGTTTTGGAAACTAAAGGCGTTATTTAAATTTGAAACGTTTACCAAGCTTATGGTAAAATGGTGTTTTGGTATGTTCGTTACGGATTTCAACTTTACCACAAATTAAAGGAACATACATTACACGGCGACGGCTTTTTTCACCAAAATTGGGCGAAATACCAACACGATGCCACATGCGACCTTCATGCAAACACAAATCACCGGGTTCGGCTTCTACTAAAATCTCATTGGGATCTTCGTTGCGATCAACCACCTGAATTTTAGAGAACATCATGCTGAATGCACTTTGGCGATGTGTGCCGGGTAAAATACGCAAACCGCCATTTTCAGGACCGGAATGTGTAAGGTAAACGCCGATATTTATCATGGGCAACATTTTCTGTCCCATCACAAAATCACGCAACACATCGGTATGCCATCCCAATTGTTTGTATGCACTGTTAGCCGAGTTGAAAAAGTGATTACTCACTACCCCATCTTTTTCTTGCAAACCTAAACGTGATGGATAATCGGGAATAAATTTCTTTATTAATTCAAAGCGCGGATCTTTATATAAATCGGCTACGGCTTTAGCATATACCGAACTAAAAGGCATACGATTAACAATCTTGTTACCCTTATCATCGACCCCTATTTTTAATGGAATACCATAAATTTCGCTGATGTTATTGGTGATGATGTATTGTTCGGCCTCGTTCAGGGATTGAACAATAGCGGCAACCTGTTCTTTGGGTATAAAATTCTTGAAATGAATAAACCCATACTTGTTATAAAAATCAAGCTGCTCTTGGGTAATATCGCTTCCGAAGGTAAATTTCTTAAGTAATTCCGGGTTGTTCATAGGTAAGGTCAAAAATAGTAAACAATGCGAAGATTTTGATAAGATTGCGTTAATGCCTTCTTAATTGTTTCTTAATGCATGGGCAAAAAAAAATGCTTTTCAACTGGTGAAAAGCATTTTTTTAATTCGTTGCTTTTATTATTCGGTGGCCATTTTTTGCTGAGCCATTTTCTGTTCTAAGCGCTTCTCGATTAACAATAAGGCAGCTTGATTCGGTTGTTGATTTTTACCTCTGATATTAATAATCTTAAAGGTCGTACGACGATTTTCCTGGTGTTCTTTTTCAGAACATTTTACGCCATCCACACAACGATTCGAAATTTGTGTTTCACCATATCCTTTAGGAATCATTCTTCTTTTATCAACTCCTTTTTTACGCAAGTAATAAACTACTGAACTGGCGCGGCGTTCGCTCAACCATAAGTTATAACGTGAACTACCTCTTGAATCGGTATGTGATCCTAACTCGATATCCATTTGTGGATTATCACGTAATTTTTTAGCTAATGAATCCAAGGTTTTAGCAGCGTCTTTGCGGATAAACCATCTGTTAAAGGCATAGTAAATTTTACGCAACGGAATATCTTTATTCATTTCAACCGGCTCCATTGCTAAGTCGACTGTAAAGCCATGGCGTTTAATTTCTTTAACGGTTCTTAAAACGTTTTTGCTGGCGATATAAGAATTTCCTTTTGAAACGCGGATATCATAATTACTTCTACAAGCAATACCATCAAACGTGTATTTACCATTTTCATCAGTAGTAGTGCTGATGGTTGATTTATCTTTAGTATTGATCAAATCAACTTTAGCTCCTTTTAATGGTAAGTTCGTTTTTGAATCACGAACTAAACCTTCTACAAATAAAACAGGGTCGTTACGTACCCAATCAAAAATGCGATCTTTACCGCTACGATTAGAAGATAAATATCCGGTTTCTTGATCAGCTTTCATTACAA
>JAHEYX010000052.1 GCA_023251415.1 Chitinophagales bacterium | reverse complement strand
TTAACTGAATAAATGCGGCATCAACAATGCCTGTTATTCTATCGCTCTATTATTTAAATAAAGAACATGAACAAAATTCTACAACTAATTTTAGTGGGAATATTCCTACTTGTCATTATTCCATTTAGTCAATTAAAAGCGCAATTTACCCTTCAAGGTATAGTCGCAGACTCCGTATCAAAGTTGCCCTTGCAAGGAGCAATCATAACTATTAGCGATGCGAAATTGGGGGCTATAACGGATAGCTCCGGTCATTATGAAATTAATCATATTCGAGGAGGGGTGTATTTGGTAACGGCCTCCTATATCGGCTTTTTAAGTGTTACAAAAAAAGTGTCGATCCAACAAAACGGAAGTATAAACTTTGTAATGCAGCCTACCATTATAGAATCGAAGGAATTAATTGTAACAGGGGTTTCAAAGGCAACAGAAGCCTTAAGAACACCAATGTCGATTGAAATTGTAACTGCAAAAATGTTACAACAAACTACTTCAACCAATATAGTTGATGCTTTGGCTTCGATGCCGGGTATTGCCCAAATAACAACCGGTGGCAGCATCTCTAAACCGGTAATTAGAGGATTAGGCTATAATCGAGTGGTGGTAGTAAATGATGGAATTCGGCAAGAAGGGCAGCAATGGGGTGATGAGCACGGGCTTGAAATGGATGAACAAGGCATTAGCAAAGTTGAATTATTAAAAGGACCGGCAAGTCTTAGTTATGGTAGCGATGCTATGGCAGGCGTAATTAATTTCATTGACAATATCAATGTAAAAGAAGGTACTGGAAGTGGGTCAATAAACGCCAATTACCAAACCAATAACGGATTAGCTGCACTAGGAGGGCATTTCGCGCTAAATAAAAAAAAGATACTCTGGGCGATGAGTGGCGGTTATAAAGCAGCTCATGCCTATGAAAACAAGGCCGATGGATATGTGTATAACAGTGCGTTTGAAGAGCAAGCTGTAAAAAACACCATAGGATTATCGCGTAAATGGGGATACGGACACCTCACCTATTCCTACTATCGATTAAAAACCGGTTTGGTTGAAGGCGAACGTGATAGTGCCAGTGGAAAATTTACCACTCCGGCCCTAGTTAATGATTCAACCGTGTCTAAAATAGTTACCACTGCTGATTTGAAATCGTATCAAATGAATATACCAAGACAATTAATTGAGCATCAGAAATTAGTGTATACGCAACTGGTGTACTTAAAAAAATCTACCATAAAGACTATTCTTGGCGCTCAACAAAATCAACGTCAAGAGTATGCAGCAATAGCAACACCTACCATTAGCGGACTTCATTTCTTACTTCGTTCTTTTCATTATGATTTTAGCTATAATAAAGATGCTTCATCCCGTTGGAATTGGAGTGTAGGTTCAAACGGTATGCAGGAACATTCGACAAATAAAGGAAGTGAATTTTTGATACCCAACTATACGTTAACCGATGCCGGCATCTATTTTATTTCTCATCACACTCAAAAACAATTTGATGTTCAAGCAGGCTTACGTTGGGATATACGCAGCATTAAAACAACCTCCTTGTATTTAAATTCCAATGAACAAGTTGTAGCAGCTAGCTCAATTGGTGCGATTGAAAAATTTAAAGCGATAGCTAATGTTTATAATGGAGTTTCAGGCGGAGTTGGTTTAGCTTATCAAAACAGACGTTCGTTATATTATAAATTAAACTTAGCCAAAGCCTATCGAACGCCTAATGTGGCAGAGTTAGCAGCTAATGGTGTACATGAAGGTACTTTACGCTACGAGTTGGGTAATGCAAACCTTAAAGCTGAATCCAGTTGGCAATTGGATGCTATCATCGGTTGGCGCTCTACCCATTTTGCTGCTGAATTGGATTTATTTGACAATCGCATTAATAATTTTGTGTATAGCCGTAAAATACAATCTTATCAAGGGACAGATTCAATGCAAGAAGGCTTATCTGTTTTTCAGTTTCAATCCGGTTTAGCAAATTTACATGGTGGCGAATTTTCCTTGGATTTTCATCCGCATCCTTTAGATTGGTTACATTTTGAACAGGCCGTATCTTATGTTCGAGCAATACAACTAGGTCAAACAACAGATTCAACAAAAAATCTGCCTGCTATTCCGGCAACTAAATTTAAAACAGCTATTCGATTAGATTTAATCGTTAAGAATAAACACCTTAAAAACAGTTATGTAAAAATTGAAATGGAGAACTACCTCAAGCAAAATAAGGTGTATAGTGCCTATGCAACAGAAACAGCTACACCGGGTTATACGGTTTATAATATGGGTATTGGGACTTCTATTTATACCGCTAAACAAAAACAACTGTTGGATTTAATAATTGCAGTGAATAATGTAACAGACGTCATTTACCAAAGTCATTTGAGCCGCCTAAAATATGGTGAAGTAAATAATAATACCGGCAGAACAGGCGTGTTTAATATGGGGAGGAACTTTAGTGTTAAATTGATTGCGCCGATAAATTTTTAATAAAAAAAGGGATAGCTGTACACTATCCCTTTTTAATAAGAAAATTAAATTAAACTTATTTAATAGAATGCATAACTAATCCGTCGCGCAATTTTGGTTCGAACCAGGTTGACTTTGGAGGCATCACATTACCGCTATCTGAAATATCAAACAATTGTTGAATGGTAACCGGATACAAAGAGAATGCAATAGCCATATCGCCACTGTCGACACGGGAAACTAATTCACCCAAGCCTCTGATTCCGCCAACAAAATCGATTCGTTTATCGGTACGTGGATCATTAATGTTGAGCAATTTAGCCAAAACATTATTTTGTAAAATGCTGACATCTAATACGCCAATAGGATCGGTAGTATAGCTGCCCGGCTTTGCTATTAAGCGATACCAGTTTTTATCTACATACATTCCAAACTCATGTAATCCGGCCGGTTTTACAATTTCTGCGCCAACTTTTTGTACTTCAAAATCAGCTTGTAATTTTGAAATTAATGCATCCACTGTAAGTCCGTTTAAATCTTTAGCAACGCGGTTGTAATCTAAAATCGCTAATTCATCAGCCGGGAAAATAGTGGTGATAAATGAATTGTATTCTTCTTTACCGGTATGGTTAGGATTATTTTTTCTTGCAGCATCACTAACACGCATGGCTGAAGCTGCGCGATGGTGGCCATCGGCAATGTAGGTACAAGGTACTTGTTCGGCAAAAATGCGGGTAATGTTTTCAACTGTTGCAGCATCAGCAACCACCCAAATGGTATGACGAACACCATCATTCAATTCGAAATCATATTCAGGTGTATGGTTAGCTTTCCAGTTTGTAATCAATGTATCCATTGCACTTACATTGCGGTATGCCAAAAACACCACGCCACTTTGACATTGGGTATAGGTGATGTGATTGATACGGTCTAATTCTTTTTCGGGGCGGGTGAATTCATGTTTCTTGATAATATTGTTGTTGTAATCTTCAACACTGCTACCACAAACCAAGCCTGTTTGGGTACGACCTTTCCAAGTAAGTGCATAGATGTAATAACATGGCGTTTCATCTTGAATAAGCACCCCATTTTCTAAAAACAATTGTTGGTTTTCTGCAGCTTTTTTATAAACGGCTTCATCATGCACATCAACGCTATCCGGTAAGTCGATTTCAGCTTTACTGATATGATAAAAAGAATACGTATTGCCGGCAGCTTCTGCACGTGCTTCTTTACTGTTTAATACGTCGTAAGGTTTAGCAGCCACTTTATCTGCTAATTCTTTTTTAGGTCGAATTCCGCGAAAAGGAGAAATAATAGCCATTGTTTAGTTAAAATTTAAAAATGAAAAATATAATAATTCAATTTGGCGAAGATAAGGTTTTGCGCCTAACTAGCTACTGATTTTTATAGTGCCATAAAAATAAACGAACAGCAATTTACTAGCGGGCTAACAAATTTGCGTAGGAATAGAATAATGCCGTTATTTGAAACTTAAATTCGCATTATGGCTTTCAACGAACACAAAATTAAAAGTGCAAAAAGCAAGATTGATGGGATGGGTGCATTTGCAATTGCGCCTATAAAAGCTAGAAGTAAAATCGGAAACATGACCGGTGAAATTATTTCTACTCGTGAAGCTCGAAAAAGAGTTAAGGCTACCAAACGTATCAAAATGGTAGAATTTAACGAACGCTGGGCCTTGGATGCTACAAACAGTAATGATATTAGCAATATTAATCATTCCTGCTCGCCCAATACCTATATACGGCTAATCAATACTACCGTAGAATTTTATGCACTTCGCAATATCAAAAAGGGAGAGGAATTGACTGCAGATTATGGTGAAACGCAGCATGAAAAAACGCTGAAATGCGGATGTGGTGCTCCAAATTGCCGCGGCTGGTTATAGCTTAAGCCGAGTTACGATGACGCCAATGCAAATCCCAATAGGTAATCAGAGAGCTGATTAACATTAAAATCCCACCTAATATAAATGGTGCTCCCGGAAAATAAACCGGACTATCTGCTTTGGTAGTATAGGCAAACAAACCGGTCATCATAACAGGTCCAATTATACTGGTAGCGCTCATTAAACTGGTTAAACCTCCTTGCAATTCTCCTTGATGTGTTGCAGGAACTTCAGATGACATGATGGCTTGTAGCGCCGGTCCGGATATTCCTCCTAAACAATACGGAATCAAGAAAGCAAACATCATCCAACTTTGTGAGGCAAATGCAAATAAAAACATACCTAAGGCATACAATCCAAAACCAACATAAACGCTTTTCTCATTTCCTAAACGCGGATTAATATACTTGATTAACAGTCCTTGAACTAATCCTACCAGAACTCCTACTGCAGCCAGTGAATACCCTACCATTGACTTACTCCATGAAAATCGAAACATGGTAAAATAGCTCCAATTGCTTTGTACCGCATGTGATCCCAAGTATAGAAAGATAAACGCAAACAATAAGCCTGCAATTTTTTTATACTTGCTCAAGGTGATGAAGGTGTTGATGGGATTGGCTTTTTTCCAATCGAAATTTCTTCTGTTTTCTTTGCTCAAAGATTCCGGCAAAATAAAGAAACCGTACAGAAAATTCAGGAATGATAAAGTGGCAGCAACATAAAAGGGTGTACGTAAGCCAAACAAATCTGCACTGACACCACCCAGGAAAGGCCCTATAACGAAGCCCATTCCAAACGCGGCCCCTATTAAACCAAAGTTTTTAGCACGATCTTCCGGTGTGCTGATATCAGCTATATACGCAGAAGCGGTAGTGAAACTAGCCCCAGTAACTCCTGCTACTAATCGGCCTATCAATAACCAAGTATAAGAAGGCGCAAAGGCCATTATCAAATAATCAATCCCAAATCCCAATAAACTGAATAACAATACCGGACGACGACCATATTTATCGCTTAGATTGCCTAGTAAAGGAGAAAATAAAAACTGAGCAATGGCAAATGCAGCCAGTAACCAACCACCATACTTTCCAGCTTCGTTTACAGGAACATGACGCAATTCAGAAATTAAACCGGGTAAAACCGGAATAACAACACTAAACCCAATCACATCAATTAATAAAGTAATAAAAATAAATCCTAAAGCCGCTTTCGTGTTTTTCATAGTGGTAATTATAAGTGCGCAAAGTTAGTTAACGCGGAATTTCTATTCCTTCAATTATATTTTTAATAACCATTTCGCTGTCTACCCCTTCCATTTCACGTTCAGGCGTTAAAATGATGCGGTGATTTAAAACCGGATAAGCAACCGTTTTGATATCGTCAGGCGTAACAAATTCACGGCCATTCATCGCTGCCATAGCTTTTGCTGCTTTTACAATAGCTAATGAAGCCCGAGGCGATGCTCCTAAAAATAAATCCGGATGATTTCGTGTTTGATGAACCAGTTGTGCGATATAATTAACTAATTCATCCTTGATAAAAATGTATTCAATTAACTCACGGTAGCGAGCAATATCGGCGACATTCAAAACCTGTTTAACTTCAACTAAAGCACGTTTGTTAAAATCTTCTTTAAAACGGTTTATGATTAATTTCTCTTCTGCTAAACTTGGATAATTAACTTTTAATCGAAAGATGAATCGATCTAATTGTGCTTCAGGAAGTTTGTAAGTGCCTTCTTGTTCAACCGGGTTTTGTGTAGCCAATACCATAAAAGGAAATTCCATTTCATAACGATGCCCATCGATCGTGATTTGTTGTTCTTCCATTACTTCAAAAAGGGCTGCTTGTGTTTTCGCCGGAGAACGATTTATTTCATCTATCAGTACAATATTCGTAAACAAGGGACCACGGTTAAATTGAAACTCGGCAGTTTTCATATTAAAAACAGAAGTTCCCAAAACGTCGGTTGGCATCAAATCAGGGGTGAATTGAATACGATTATACCCTACATTAATGGTATTTGCCAAAAGCTTTGCCATTAGTGTTTTGGCAATACCGGGCATACCTTCAATCAAAACGTGACCGCCTGTAAATAAAGCAGTAGCTAAAAAACGAATCACATCTGTTTGTCCAACAATCAGCTTTTGTATTTCTGTTTGCATGTTGGCAACGGCATCTTGCAATTGCAGTAATTGTTCGGGTCTAATTTTAAAGTGGCTGTTAATATTAGCGTTTTGTGATAAGATGTGCTCAGCAGATTGTGGTTCAAAATTGTTTTCCATAGTTAGATGCAGTTTTTATAAAAATAGTCGAGTAGTTGATGTAAAGCTATTAAATCCTTGGCAGAATATTCCGATTCATGATCAACCTTTGCAAAAGCCTGCACCAACTCATCAATGAAGCTTGCTGTTAAACCGGAGCGCTCTTCCAGTTGTTTTCTAAACAGATCATTAATTTGTTGGGTGTTTAAGCTATAACGCTGACGCACGAAACCTAAAAAGAGTTTCCATTTTTTATAAGCAATATTGCGATGATCTTTTTTTCGATAATATAAAACATTTATACTTTCGATGAACTCCATATACGTGTTGGCTTTGGGAATAATAATCGGAATAACGCGTTGCCTGCGTTTAATTCCAAACAATAAAAACAAAAGCAAAACCCCCAACAGGCCGTACCAAGCAAAGCGTAAGGAACGTTGCGATAAAATATAGTTTAATGGCGATTCTTTATAATCGTTGTTTTGTTGGTTTGTGAATTTATCAAATTTAGCGGCCTCATCCCAATAAATCTTGTTATAGCCGATAAGGTTGATGCAAGCGTTTACATAATCATAATTGCGTTCGCTTAATAAATGATAATTCGTGAAAGCCATTGAAACACTATGAAAATAAAAATAACCTTTACCATATTTGACACGAATAAAGCAGGGGAAACTATCATTAAAATAACCCAATACTTCAGGTTTATAAAGCGAATCATTAAAGGCTTTCATGTCAAAATAATACCAATAGTAACTGTGGAAGTTATTATTGAAAAAGTAATTGATAACATAACCTTTAGTATCATGAATTGCAGAGTCGGTGAAATTTAATTTAATATAATCGTTGTAATAGGTATTGGTTAGGTTACCGGAATAATAAGTTGGCGTTGTTTCTTCAGTTGAATTACCCGTATATTCATCTGTGGTGTCAATTGTAGCAATGGTATCACTGGCGACACTCGAAAATGTCGAATCTTCTGCAGTTAAATCTTGTTCAGCAAAAGGATACGTTTTTACTAGTGCTAATTCCTTAACCAAGCGTTCATTTAATTCATTACTAATGGCAAAGTAATTATTGCCCGCCGCAACAAAGTGCTTTAACGCTTCGACTTCCGGATATAAATAATGTGGACTGCTATTTTTAAAATAAACATAACAGGTGTTTTTTAATTGTAACGAATCAGTAAATAAGCCTTGGTCGAGTCTGGAAGTAAGGAGTGTAAAACTATCCGGTTTGACGGATGAACGCATTAATTCAAAAAAGATATTCGAAGAATAGGGTTGTTCTTTTTTTATTGAATAATTTTCATCCCAGGTATATGATTTATTAATGGCTGAAAAATACCAAGCTATGCCCCCAACAATCACAATGATTGCGATGAAAATAAAAAGCGAAACTTGGTTGTTTTGTTTAGACATTGTTCAATTTTCCTTGAGCAAAGGAGTTCCCACAAATAAAACAAATTCTATTTTTAATAGGGTGTTTTTCTGCAAGAAGTAATTAAATTATTTTGTTTATATTAATTTAAGTTTGAAAGTACGAAAAATGCAGGCAAGCACGTATCTTGTTCATTGAAATTATGCAGCGCAAGTTCATATTCAACTTATTGTTCCTGATTGGGCTCAACTTGCTCATCAAACCACTTTGGATAATTGGGGTCGATCGTGTGGTACAAATTCGCTTGGGGTTTGAATCCTACGGTGTTTTCTATGCCTTATTAAACGTATCCTATTTGTTCAACATGTTGTTGGATTTAGGCATTCAAAATTATAATGTTCGGAAGGTAACTGCAGAAAAGACTTCGCTCACACAGTTATTACCGAATATCCTTGTTCTAAAATTGTTGTTTAGTGGGCTATACTGTATAATCACACTGGCAGCCGGTTTTGTTTTTGGATTTAAGTCGCCGCAACTTGAATGGTTGCTTTTATTAGCCCTTAATCAATGTTTGATTTTTCTTATCAGCTATTTGCGCAGTAACCTGGCGGCTTTACAATTCTATGTCTTAGACAGTTTACTTTCGGTAGCCGATAAATTCATAATGTTGTTTGGTGTTGGATTACTGCTGTATTATACCCCATTCATGCCTTTGCTCTCCATTCAAAACTTCATTCTCATCCAAACCTTTAGCCTTTTAATAACAGCACTTGCAGCTTGGTTTGCCGTTTATCGTTACACCGAAAAGTTCAGGTTTCAATCCAATTCTAATCAAGTTCTTCAAATTTTAAAAGCAACCTTGCCTTATGCATTGTTGAGTTTTTTAATGACCCTCTATTTTCGCGTAGACAGTATATTAATTAATTATTTCAGTGGCTCAACCGAGAATGGCATTTATGCAGCAGCTTATCGTTTGTTAGACATGTCGATAATGTTCTCTTACTTGTTTGCTACCTTATTGTTACCCATGTTTGCAAAACTACTTGCCGACAAGCAATCGGTGCGCGCTTTGACCTCCATAAGCAGTCGTTTATTGCTTCCCTTAAGTACACTGATTCCCATTTCCTTCTGGTTTTATCGGAATGAATTATTCCAACTGCTGTATCACCATGAAGATGCTTATGCAGCTATGGTTATGGGTATAGTCATGTTAGCCTTTCCATTTATTTCAACCCTGTATATTTATGGAACTTTATTAACCGCCAATGGAAGTATAAAGTGGTTAAATCAAGTAGCTTTTGCTACAGCAGTCATTAATATTGGATTGAACGTATTATTGATTCCGCGTTATCAATCTGCAGGAGCAGCAGTGGCAGCAGTTATTGCACATGCGTTTATCGCAGCATTCAATACACGCAAAGCTTTTACAATGTTCAACTTCTCCTTACACCGTAAGGATTGGTTGGGCTTAGCCGTTTATTTACCCGGTAGCATTTTGCTGTTTTACATGGGCAAGATTAGTGCGTTAAACTGGCTGCTGGCCTTAAGCTTAAGTATACTAACCGCTATCCTGTTATTGTTTTTATGCGGATTACTTCCGCTAAAAAAAGGGCAAGCTTTTATACAAGAATTGCTTTCAAAAAAGCAAGCTGCGTAAAGCAACTATTTTATATATTCGATTTTATTAAAGTAGAACACTTGACGTCTACCTCCTAGCAACTTTCCTTTCGTTTTAATGCTTTCATAACCGTATGCGATAAAATAATTGTCATACCAATATTCAATACTACTTCTCGATGTAGCAACTACTTTATCGGTTTCTTTTCCGGTTTCTAATTTAACACTAAAGTTTCCGTTCGATAATTTTCCGTTGTTCAGCACCTTTGATTTTAAATTGGTACCATCATTATACACAATTACCATTTTGCCATTTCCTTCATCACTCATTACAGTAGTGTGTGGATACAAACCATAAGGAGGGGTATAAAAATTAATATCAAACACACTGTTCCACAACATATCACCATTCGCAGGATCAAAACAAGCAACTAAAGCATTCGTGAACACATAGCCGTCGAACACTTGCACAGTATGCCAGGTCTTTCCATCATAATAGGTTTCGGTATGGTAATGGTCATAGAAAAATTCGCCTATCATCACAATTCCTTCTTCTGTTTCAATTGGGTCATGAAAGATAACATCTTCGCGTGTTATAAACAGTTTGGCTGCCCCTTTAGCGGTTTTTGGGTTAAATTTAGAATCATTGTTTTTGAAGAAATTGGTAAAAGGATAACAACGGATAAACTGTTGTTTTCCGCCCACTAATTTGGAAATATAAAATCCGGTAGTTTGCAATCCATCTGAAATTCGGCTGTGTTGCAAGCTTTTTCTGGTTACGCCTTTTTTGCCGGAGTCATTAAATTTAGTATACGAACCCACAGCTAAAATGCTTTTATCTTTTAAAGCACTAACCGCAACGGCATTCAACCCTATTCCTGCTTTGGAATTGATTTCGTATTCACGACCTTCTTTACCACCTTGTCCCATGATTTTAACGGTTTGTTTAAACGGGTCGTTTTTTAGTGCTTGGCGGCTGATGGATACAGATACATTACTGCTATCTGTTCCTCTCGAAATATTGCTGATATACCCTTTGTTGTCAGTAACGGCAATAGGAATTAACCCGATCTTCTTTTCTTTAAAATCGCCATAAAACAACATGGGATGAAACTTAATGGCTGAATTTCCACCTACAGCGCAATAATAAATACCGCATGTTAAATAAGTTAAACACAATCGTCCGAAAAGTTCATTTTTAGTAGGGTTAGTAAAACCACCAAAATAAACAGTACTTTGAGTGGCATACATATCCGTAATGGTTGTAGGGGCCGGAACCGTTCCCGTGATTGAGCTGAAGGTGTTCTTTTTAATATTGTAGCGTACAATCTCCATTTGCTTAGTTGACCCGGTGGCCATACCGGTTGAAACCGTATTGGTGAGCAAAATGTAGACTAGCTTACGAACCTTGTCGTAATACGCTTTAATAAACGTAACATTCTTATCGGCCATGTATTCGCCGGTAGCAACTTCCTTGAAATTAGTATTGTACTTAACGAAGTTCCATTTTTTTTGCCCATCTTTAGAGCGTTCGTCGCTTTCATAAAACAAAATCATGCCTTCATCACCAACCGGAATGAGGTTGATGTTATCAGACGAAAATTTAGCTTCAATTTCAACTCGTTTTAAGCCTCCAACACTTTTAGAATCGGTTGGTTCGTCATCAATAGCATCACCATCCACCTCTTTCTTCTTGCTTGCTTTTTTAGGACTAGCAGTTTCTCCATCATCAGTAGCTTTTCCTTTTTTAGCAGCTGTTTTTTTTGTTGAAACCGTTTCACCATCATCGCTTGATTCGTCAGATGAGTCAGTTGTTTGCTCTTGATCGTCAGTTTTTTTTGCTTTGCTTTTTGATTTTTGTGCATTAACTGTATAATAAGTGACACATAAACAAAGCAGGAGTAAGGCTATTTTTTTCATAAAACAACTAATTAGTATAAGTATTAATTTCTAAAAACCAATGGGCAATTGGTCTGCAAAGATATTATTTGGCGGCAATTAAGTATGTGTCAACGCCTAATAAATATAGTAAATAGGCAGATTTTTAGGTTAAATGAAGACTTCAAAAGAACATCAATGAGCACTACGTTAAATTACGTATAAAAATACGTAATTAGTCGGAAGGATTTTTGGGGTTCACTACCCTATTTTTACATCAGAGGTTAAAAAATAAAACACTTTGTTTTGAAAATCCGTTGGTTCGTGGTTGTCCAACGGATTTTTTTTGCTTCAGCTCCAACGTCCCACCCCCAATCCAATTATTTTATAGGCAGATTTCGCATAAAACAGAAATTGTAGTACTTTTCTGTTCTTAATCTTTACTATGAAAGCCAAAATTGCTTCAATTGTCGTATTGCTGTTTGCACAGTTTTTTTTCACCTACAGTTATTCCCAATCGGTTTTATTTAATTATGCCAAACGAACGAGTGGTCCTGGTTTTGATCTCGGTCAGTCGGTCACCACTGACGCCAATGGGAATGCTTATGCAACCGGTTTTTTTCAAAGCACGGTTGATTTTGATCCGGGACCTTTATCCTTGCCAATTACTTCGGCGGGTTCGAATGATATTTTTATTCAAAAATTTGACATTAATGGAAGCTTAGTATGGGCGCAACATATAGGTGGTAAAGGGGATGATGTGTGTTATTGGATCAGCAAGGACCCTTCGGGCAATTTATTACTTACCGGTTATTTTTCAGACACGGTTGATTTTGATCCGGGCCCTTCCACTTACAATTTGATTGCCAATGGCTCTACCGATATTTTCATTTTGAAATTGAACCCTTCCGGTCAATTGATTTGGGCTGTTTCGATGGGTGGAGTGTTGGATGATGGGGCAAATTCGGTAACGGCCGATTCTTCCGGAAACATTTACAGTACCGGTTATTTTGGTGCCAGTGTTGATTTCGACCCATCACCGCTTAATCAGCTGACCTACACTTCTTTAGGAGGCGATGATGCCTTTGTTCTAAAGCTTAGTCCAAACGGCCAGTTCATTTGGGCCAAAGCCATTGGGGCTACCAATACGCAAGCCGGTAATATTGTGATGGCAGATGCGGCTAAAAATGTTTATGTATCAGGGTTTTACTATAATACTGTTG
>JAHEYX010000051.1 GCA_023251415.1 Chitinophagales bacterium | reverse complement strand
CCATTGATGGTGAATTGGAATAACCATTTATTGAAACCTGTATTGAAGGCGGTACAGCTAAGTTGAAAATGACTGTATCGGCACCGCAGCCGGGTTGATTAATGATAAGTGTATCCGGACTATTCGGACATAATCCATATATAATTGAGGTATTGGTATAACTGGTATCTGCCGTATGCCAGGTAATGGATCCGCCCGTGAAAAAACCTGTAGGTATTGAAGCAATGCCATTACACGATGTAGGGCAACTGTAGGATGAAACTTGAGGTTGAATGTGAATTCCGTTTTGCAATTGAAAATTCAAGGTATCGGAAGTACAATTAATAGTATCAGTAGTATAAACAGTATAATTGCCGGCGCACAAACTGTTTAATTGATTGGCTGTACTGCCGGTATTCCACAAATACGAAAAAGGATGTTGCGTACAAGTACTATTCGTATGCAAAAGTGCCTGTCCGTTACAGGGTGTGCACAAACTTGAATTTACTATGGTATTAAATTCAGGGTGATTAAAGCCAAACAAACCTATTTCACTGTAATTGCCGGTATAGTTAGGATTTAAGAATGGGCTGAAAAATGAATTGCTACTGTAATAAGGTAACGATGGAACACTGGATTGGACTGTATTTCCATTGAGTGAACAATTAAATCCACCTAGTAATTTATTTCGTTTACCAAGGCAAATTGCAGGATCGGATTCATCTCCGAGTCCACCATAATAAGTACTCCAATTCACTTGGTTAAAATGATTAAAGCGCATAAAAAACAAATCATTTTGAAAACCGGTTGAAAAGGCATTGGCGGAAATTGAATCTAAAAAACAGGTACATCCATCGCCTTGTGCGGTAATATCTGTTGAACTCGTATAAAAACTAAAATACAAATTGTTGCAATCATCTGAACATAGGTGATTGTTATTGAAATTGTACATAAAGTTGGTATAGAAATAGGGTGCGGCACCTTCGTTTTCACTTCCGCCGACATAGGTACTCCATTTTAGTACCGTGCTTGGGGTAAATACAGTGATAAACTTGTCATTATAAAAACTACTGATACCTTTATTAAGTTGAGGTTGATAAAAAGCATTTCCGGAAGATTGAAGCGGGAAATCAGAAGAAGTGGTGATTCCGCTAGCCACAATAGACCCATTGGCTTCAACTAAAATATCTTCTAAATACTCATTGGCTGAACCACCTATATAAGTAGCCCAGGTTAATTGATTCGATGCGTTGTATTGAGCCAAATACCCTTCAGATACAGAAGCAGTATTTTGAAAATAACCACCGGCATTTACTAAGGGTAATGCTGTGCTGAATAAACTATTTCCACCAACTACTACTCCTCCAGTAGCAGTACACGCAATACTCGTCATCTCCTCGGATCCGGATGTACCTATATAACTGGACCAATTTAATAAGCCATTGTTTTGCATACGGTATATAAATCCGTCGCTCATTCCATTATAGCTGCCGGCGCCACCGTTTATTGGGAAGTTGTTGGAATAAGTATAACCACATATATAAATAGCACCACCGGAATTTACGGCTAAATCTAAAGCAATATCAGCACTATCACCTCCAATATAAGAGCTGTATATTAAATTGCCGTTAGCAGAAAAATGACTAACAAAAGCATCTGAGTTGATAGAGGTATTCCAGGCATTGTTTAAACTGGTATCAACATAAAGTGGATTTCCTAATGTTGGGAAATTATACGAATTGGTATAGCCACAAATCCAGATGTCATTTGTTGAGGTGGCTTGAATACCTAATGCTGCTTCACTATTAAAATAAGAAACGGTTTGCCCACCTAAAAAGGTAGACCAAAGTAATTGTAAGGAGTCGTTAAATTTAGCAACAAAGGCATCTTGGTTGTGGAGTATGTTGCTGAAAAAGGTTCCGGCATTTTGAGTTGGAAAATTAGTCGAATTGGTAGAGCCACAGGTATAAAAATTACCGGCATGATCGGAACAAACCGCTTGAATAGTTTCAGTATTTCCTCCACCAAAGCCACTGGCCCAAAATAGTGTTGGGTCAATTACTACAGGCAATGATTTTTTATAATCGCCCAGTTTAAAACCGATAGCACCATTTTTTAATTGCTTAGAACGAATTTCAACAGGCTGCTTGTTTTGATAGGCGTTGGCTTCACTTAAGGTTAGTTCGGTTAAAGCACCCATTAAACGACTGCTACCTTGGGCTACGAATTGTGTAGAATCAAATCCCAAATAGCGTACTTGAATTAAATCCGGATTTGCATTTGGAGCAAGTAAATAAGAAAGTTCTAAACCGTTTTTGGTTAAATCGAGTTTGCAATCAATGCCCGGATATAATTGATTTATAAGCAGTGTAGGGTAAGTCTGGGCTATGCGTATTCCTTCTTTGGATGAGGCAGTAACGTATTGTGCATTTATTGTTTGCGGTATACCTAAGGGTTGAATTTGATGTGCTTGAATTTTTGCTTGTTCAAAAACAATATCTACTTTTTGATATTTGGTAGGCTTATTTTGAAGGAGTGTATCTTCAAATAATAAGGTGATTCCATTAGTATGAACAAATAAACTTAATCGGTGTTGATTCGAATAATAGTAAATAGGAGTGGCGCCTTTTTCTGAATTTAATTGCCCTTTATTTTCAATGAAATTAGTGCAAGGAGTAGGTTTACCAACTTGTTGCAAATTGGTGGTTTTAGCAGCAGATAAGTTTACTGCGTAACTTAGTAAAGTCAATATAAAAATGACTTTTTTCATTGTTTTAAATTAAGGCGAAAGCAAGTTAAGGTTTTTGCTTTTGGTAAATATAGTAAACAGTATTGAATTAAAAAATTTCTTCAATCAATTCCGTATTGTAGTACTAGCAAAATTGCTATTTCCTTCTGCTCGTTTTCAGAACAATTGGTTCAATTAGTATCGGAATGATTACTCGATAACATTTTTTGTGCTTTATACCAACTCATCTATTTTTTCTTTCAACCAGCCCAAATCGGCAACGTTCTTTGCAGTATGAATTTCATCTTTTAACGCCTGCAACTTCTTCTTATCGGTATAGCGCAACATCTTTTTTACATAAAATACAAATTGCGTATAAATGGTGCGGTACTGTTGCGAAATTAATTTTTTTCTACGTAAAAGCATAGAAAAACTATCCAATAAAGCATCCAATGATTCATTTTCATCTAACTCGTAAAATGTTTTAATTAAGGTTAATTTTGAGTCAAGCATGTAAAACACATCATTGTATTCTACTTGTTGCAATAGATTTAATACCTCATCGTACTTTTTTTGAAAGAAAAACACCCGTGCCATATTGAACGTATAAGCATTCTCTTGTTCGTCTTCCGGTAAATACGGATTGTATTTTTTGATGAAATCTTCCGTCCATTGATATTCGTGTAAGCGCAAACCTACTGTTATAATGTTTTTATAATTACCCGGAGCAATAACACCTCGATCAAATAAAACATCACCTTGCAAACATTGCTGATAAATACTAAAAATTTCACGGTAATAATTCAAATTACCGGCATTGATTTTTACTATGCAATACTGAATAGCATACAAGTACATCTCCTTATTAACCAATGGAGGCAATTGTTCCTCGTGATTGGCAATCAGTTTTTTTAAATGTAAAAAGTGCTTTTCATCCTCACTTTCAATTAAGGTTAATAAAATTACATAGTAAATGTTTACGACCGGAATATGTTGATAGGATTTCGCTCTTAAGTGATGAACAATCTCATCCATCAATACCAATTCGGTATCAAATGAGGTTACATTTTTATAATGCAAAATGGCACAACAACAACGTAGCTTATTGATCAAATAGAAAACATCCAGGTTGTGCATCACATCTTTCAAATTGCTGTCATCAATACGTTTTTTTACAAAATCTAAATAATTGTTGTTCTCGTTTTCTATTAAAAATTGGGTATAATAAAACTCACTGTCGCGATAGGTTGATTTTTGATGCAATTGCTGCGCATAGTTTAAAGCATAAGGAAAATCGTGCAACAGTTTTTTTTCATTAAGTGCATGCAACGTATAGGCCGCTTGTAGCGACTTATTTTGAGAGAAGCGGAATGTGGCTAAAAAACGTTCTCCATTTTTTAATAAATCAGAACTGATGCGGTGATAGCGCGCCGTATCGAATGGAATTGCGCCCATGGTTTTTTTCCACACTTTCTCTTCCTGTAAAGGTTGCGGGTTGGTTTTTTGTAAAGAAGGCAAAATTGCAGTATAGAATTTTACCAACTCCTGATTTTGATTGAAAAACGGACTGTTCAAGTAATCTAAAAAACGTTGCCGTTCGGGATGGGTGAAGGTCAGTAACAATCGCATTAATTTGTTTTCAGCCATAAATGAATAGGTATAAAAAATAAGGTTAATTCAGAAAAACACTGTAAATTTAATATTTGAAATACAGAAAGCAAATGTTGTTGTTAAAATGGGTGCGTAGAAGATATTAAAAATGTACTTGAATTCTAGGGGTTTTTGATTCATTTTTGTATGGTGAAAAGACCCTAAGGCCGATGAATCACCTTTTTAACCTTAACAAACCGAAATAAATTATGAAAAAGCTACTCCTCCTTGTTGGGTTGTTAACGCTCGCAATTGGCTTGCAGGCGCAGGTATTGCTCAATCAACTGGGTTTTGAAAATGGCAACATAGCCAATTGGAACCAATTTCAAGGAACCTGTTGCCCGATTTCAGTTACACCAGGTACCGTGCAAGGAAATTTGGTGAGTGGTACCGCTACCGATTTTTATGGCGGATTTTCACAACGTTGCCCTAACGGCGGTAACTTCTCCTTCAAATTAGGCGACAGTATCGGCACTAACACCGCAGATATTATTCGCTACACCTTTACTGTCGATACTTTTAATTATTACTTACACCTTAATTATGCTGCCGTTGTAAAGCATGGCGGTATAGCTGCAACTGATGATGCCCGTTTTTATATGCGTGTAATGGATAATAACGGTACTGATATTTATAATTCAACCAATTGTGCTGCTTGTCAATTTACCCCGGGAGTAGGGGCTTATCAGCAAAGTACTGTTGATCCGACTGTTTACTATTTACCATGGACCGATCAATTTGTTAATTTACGTCATTACAGCGGCCAAACCGTTACTATTGAAGTTACTGCTGCCGATGCAAACATCGGGAGTTCAAACTTTGGTTACGGCTACTTCGATTTAGTGGCAACCGGTAACCTAAATCCCGTAGAACATTATTGTATAGGTGCTACACAAATCAATCTGCAACAAGCACTTGGTGCTTTTAACCAAATAACTTGGTACGACCACAACTTTAGTTTATTGGGCGCTGCATCGCCATTGTCTTTACCTGTTGGAACGCAAACTACCGGCGATTCTATTTATGTGGTGTATCAAGCTACTAACGGTCAAGGCATTAACGATACAATCTTATACAATATTAAACTTTTTCCGCATCCTTATCCAACAGCTAATTTTACTATTGGCGCTATATGCAGTGGCTCACCCATTCAATTTACGGATGTTTCTACTTCAACAGAGCCGCTCGCAACTTGGAATTGGATATTTGGCGATCCGGGTAGCGGCGCATTAAACGGAAGTACTGTACAATCACCTACCCACACTTATGCTTCAACCGGTGCCGTGACTGTTGATTTAATAGTAGCCACAGCTTTTGGATGTGCAGATACGGTGCAAAATACAATGTCCATTCAGGCTCCACCTGTTGCTAATGCCGGATTGGATACGAATGCCTGCACAAATCAAGTTATAGTTTTAGGCGCTAATCCGGTTGCTTCCGGAGGAAGTGGCAATTTTACCTACACATGGAGTATAAGTACTGCCGGAGCAGGTTCCTTCATTAATGCGCAATTGGAGCATCCTACAGCCTTGTTCAACAATGCAACCACTGTACGGGTATTAATAACAGATCTCAATACAAATTGTACCAGTGTAGATAGTTTGCAATTTAGCTTGAGTGTAAATTGTAGCAATCATAGCCCCTCAGCCGCAACCGATAATGCAATTGCCGGCAGCGGTCAGCAAATTGCCATTGCAGCACTTGCCAATGATGCAGATGCTGACGGTAATTTACAACCTCAAGGTAACTTAACAACTGCTTCTTTAACAATACTGAATGCACCTGCTCAGGGAACTGCTGTGATCAACGGTACTGCAGTAAACTATTCTGCTAATGCCGGCTATGTTGGTTTAGATAGTTTTAGCTATGTATTACACGATAATGGTACACCGGATTTAATGGATACGGCCATGGTTTACATCAATTGTCTAACTGCTGTTCAAGCTAATGCAGGTGCAGATCAAACCTTATGCAATGGCACTATTGGTGTTATGAATGGTGCCTTAGCTAGCGGCGGTTCAGGTGTGTATACCTATGCTTGGTCACCTGCTAATGGATTAAGTTGTACCACCTGCCCTAATCCAATAGTTAGTCCAAGTACCAGTACACTTTATCAACTAATTGTAACGGATGCCACGAGCTTACAGCAAGACACCGATTTTATTCAAATAACCATTGCAACAGCTCAGGTGAGCTTAGGAAATGATACTGCATTGAACTTTAACAACAGCGGCGTACAGTTAAATGCAGTTTATACCGGCAGCTCTTCAGTAATTAACTACAACTGGACACCGACCGTATCCTGCGGATCATGCGCTAATCCGCTTGTTGCTCCGTTCGGTTTTACCACTTATACGGTTAATATTATCGATGCGAATGGTTGTACTGCAACAGACTCCGTTACGGTTTACGCTTGCTCCAGCGATTGTATTTGGCCGGGCGATGCTAACCACGATCATGTTTCGAACTTCACAGATTTATTGGCCATTGGTTTGGGATATGGCTATAGCGGTCCTATTAGATTCAACCCAAGCTTGAACTGGATTGGTCAACCCGGTTTAGATTGGAATACTTTTACCAATCCGGGTTTAAATTTTAAACACGCCGATGGAAATGCCGATGGTCTAGTTAATGGTTTGGATACGGTATTAATTTTAAATAATTACGATAGTACACATGCTAAATTAGGACCTCCTAAATCAGGTACCGCACCAATAGCAGTGCAATTCAGTCAAGCCACGGCAAATAATGGTGATCATATCTATGCCAATATAGTGTTAGGAAACGCAAGCCTTCCGGTTGATAGTGTGTACGGTTTAGCCTTTACTTTTAATTATGATACAACAGTAGTCGACATCAATACTGTTCGATTAAATCGAATTAACGGTAACTTCATCTGTACCCCATATACCGACGGAATGGACATGACGCGTTATCCTACGCCGGGGAAAATAAACTATGCCTTAACACGGATCAATCACCTCAATAAATCCGGAAATGGACCTGTTGGAAGAGTGGATATGGATATACAAACCGGTAACATTGCCGGAAGAACTAATCAACAATATTTCTATAATTTAATTGCATCAGTAAGTGGAGTAGTGGTGGTTGACAGACATGGCGATACCATTAATCTTAACCCTATGCCGGATACTTGTGTAATCGGATATTTTAAAGTAGGTACAAATACCATTGATTGGAATGCCGGTATACAAGTGATGCCGAATCCGGTAACTACTGTATTGTACTTGAAAACGCAAAAACAAATACACATCGAAAGTGCGCAAGTGATTGATTTAACCGGCAGAAAGTTACTGTACAAAACATGGCCTTCTACCAGCACCAACTATACAATGGATTTAGAAGCGCTACAATCAGGTAGTTATTTAGTAGAATTGAATACCAACTATGGCAAAACAGTTCGCACCATAGTTATTGTAAGATAACCCTTTTCAAACCTTAAAATTAAAACTGGGGCAGCACTTTTCATTACCCCGAGAAGTGCTGTGAAAAGGGCATTTAAACGGTTCGCTTTACTAACAATACAACATTTTCTACATGGGTGGTATGCGGAAATAAATCAAGCGGTTGAATTTTTACCACCTTGTATTTTTCATTCATTAATTCTAAATCACGTGCTTGTGTAGCCGGGTTACAACTAACGTAAACGATACGTTCAACATCCATAGCCAAAATAGCTTGCACCACTTTACTGTGCATTCCCGCACGTGGAGGGTCAGTAATAATTACATCCGGTTTGCCATTGGCTTTAACAAAATCAGCATTTAAAACATCCCCCATATCACCGGCATAGAAGCTGCAATTCGTAATCCCGTTTACTTGTGCATTTTCTTTTGCGTCTTCAATCGCACTTTCCACGTATTCGATGCCAACTACGTGCTTTGCTTGCCGCGCTATATAAAGGGCTATGCTACCTGTACCGGTATATAAATCATAGACCAATTCATTTCCGCTTAGTCCGGCAAATGATTTAGCCACATCATACAGTTGAATAGCTTGCGCAGTATTGGTTTGAAAAAACGATTTCGGACTAATTTTAAATTTTAAATCGCCCATGTTTTCATAAATATGAGCTTCACCATAATACAAATTCATTGGTAAATCGGTATTGTAGTCATTCATTTTTGGATTAATGACATAATACAAACTTGTAATTTGAGGAAATTGTTGTTTCAATTCAAACAACAGGCGTTCAACCCATTCATCTTTATAATAAAAGCTGCAAATCACCATTAATGCACCGGTTGAAGTGGTACGTACCGTCAAATCACGATACCAACCCTCATGACGTTTGATGTTGTGAAAGCTTAATTCGTTCTTTAATAAAAAGTCTTTAATAAACAGACGGATGGCGTTAGTAGGCTCAACTTGCAGCCAACATTTTTCAATATCCAAAATGCGTTCAAATAACTTGGGCACATGAAATCCGGCAGCAGGTCGATCATCGAACTTCATTTTATTGTTAAAACTGTCGTCATACACAATCGATTTATCAGAAAAACCATATTGTAGTTTATTGCGGTAATAAAGTTGTTCAGCAGCTCCTATAGTGGCGTTTACTTCAGGTAAATCCGTCAGTTTACCAATATGCGTTAGCGCATCTTGAACAATTTGTTGCTTATAAATCAATTGCTGTGTATATTGAATATCTTGCCACTTGCATCCGCCACACAGCCCAAAATGAGCGCAAACCGGCGTAGCGCGGAGTTCGGAATAAGTATGCCAATGTATGGCACTGCCGTGCGCGTATTTCTTTTTTGATTTATAAATGCGTACATCTACAACATCACCGGGCACTGCATTGTCAACAAAAATCACTTTTCCGTCAATCTTAGCTAAGGATTTATCCTCGGCAGAAATGGCAGTTATGGTTACCTCTTTCAATATCGTTTCTTGCATGGGAAGTTTTGGTTTATAGTTTTTTAACAAAAAGCAAAGTAAATTACTTTCTTCGTAAAAGAGAATGTAATCAAAATGTTTAACTTCGTCCCACTAAAAATTCAAATTCCTTTCTATGAACAAAATGTTTCTATTCCTGTTGGGATTTCTTTATTGCACAGGTTTATTTGCTCAAAACGACAATGAAGTACTCTTCACTTATGGCGCAAACGCAACTCCGGTAACTGTAAAGGAGTTTTTAACCGTTTACAAAAAGAATAATATGGGTAAAGAAGTAGACTTTAAAGAAGCTTCGTTACGCGATTATTTAAATTTATATGAGAATTTTAAAATTAAAGTTGCGGAAGGGAAAGCACAAAAGATTGATACTTTGCCGCAATTGAAAAGTGAATTAGCCAACTACCGTAAGCAATTGGCTAAAAATTATTTGGTGGATAAAGAACTTTTAGAGAAAATGTACAAAGAAGTATATGACCGCTCTAATACGGATGTTCATGTGGCGCATATCGTATTAAAATGTGCTCCTGATGCTTCACCAAAGGATACCTTGGCCGTTTATCAAAAAATGCAAAAAATACGTGAACGCCTTGTTACAGGTAAAGAAGATTTTGCTACTGTTGCGAAAGAAGTTTCAGAAGACCCTTCTGTAAAAACAAATGGTGGTGATCTTGGTTATATTACTGCTTTGCAATCGTTTTATGCCTTTGAAAATGCCGCTTACTCAACACCTGCAGGTGCTGTTTCCGGTATATTCCGCACAAAAGTTGGTTATCATATTGTGAAAGTGATTAGTACACGTCCTTCTCGTGGTCAGGTATTATGCGAACATATTTTAGTGGCTACAGCAAGAAGCAGTACAAAAGATATGTTAGATGCTGCACAAAATAAAATCAATCGTTTCGCTTCCTATTTAAAAAGTGGCCGCTACACTTTTGAAGATTTAGCTCGTGATTCATCTGATGATCACACATCAGCGCAAAATGACGGTAAATTACCATGGTTCGGTGCCGGTAAAATGGTTCCTGAATTTGAAGAAGCCGCATTTGCATTAAATAATATCAACGACGTTTCTGCACCAATTAAAAGTGATTACGGTTATCATATTATTCGCTTATTGGGCAAAAAACAACAAGATGAATACGCCAAAAGTAAAGACGATATTAAACGTATTGTAGATCGTGATGTACGTTTTGATGAAGCTAAAAAAGCGTATTTATTGCGTGTTCGTAAAGAAAACAAATTTACTGAAAACAAAGTCAACTATGCTGAATTTGTAAAAGGTTTGGATTCTGCTTTGTTAAAACAAAATTTCAGAGCAGCTACTTTAAAAGCAGCTAAACCCTTGATGACAATCGGGAACAAATCCTATACAACCAATGATTTCGCAGTATTCATGGAAGGTGGTCAACACAATGTTAACCGCAAAAATGTGAACAACAGTGCTGATATTGCTGACCGTTTATACGCTACTTATGTCGATAAAGTAGTATTGGATTATGCTGAAAATAATTTAGAAAATAAATACCCTGACTTTAAAAATTTAATTACTGAATACGGTGAAGGCATTGTGTTATTTGAAATCACCGATCGTAATGTTTGGACTAAAGCAGTAAGTGATACCACCGGTTTAAAAGCCTATTACCAAAATCATGCTGCTGCCTATAAATGGGGACCTCGTTTACAATTGACTTCTTATAAATGCGGCGATCCACAAACATCAAATTTGGTCAGTAAATTATTGTCGGGTAAAACACCGGCTTCAACAGATAGTATTCGTAAAGCCGTTAATATGATGGATAAACCGGGAAGCCTGTATGTAGAATCCGGTAAATTTGAGAAAAGCCAACAAACCTATTTGGAATCGGCGAAATGGGAAAAAGGTGTACAAACCATTTTCAAAGACGGTATGATTTACGTCTTGAATATTACGGATATTTTAGATCCATCTAACAAAACCTTAGAAGAAGCTAGAGGTTATGTTATCGCAGATTATCAAGAAACCTTAGAAAAAGATTGGTTGGCTGCTTTAAAAAGTAAATACCCAATTAAAGAAAATACCGAAGTATTTAAAAAGCTGGTAAAACCTTAATTAAAAAATACTAATAAAAAAGCCTGATTTGATGATCAGGCTTTTTTTATGCCTAAACTGAAATAATATTCGACAGCAAAATCATAGCATATTTTAAAATACACGAGGGCACAGGGTAAACTCTTTAATGCATAATCATACAACCAAAGCCGTTTATTGGGAAAGGGGATAAGATCAGTGGTGACTAAACTGCTTCCTAAAAATACCAATAAAGTTAAAAGTAGTCTTGAATTGGAATGGCGCAAGGGACCAAATGCCCAGATAGCCACACCGCTTACAGCAATGATATAGGTCGGAGATTCAGATCTGAAATTAAACACAATTAACCAAATTAAGAAAGCTGCACAAAATGTCAAACGGTTTCTGAATTTATTATTTTTTAGAATGCAGAGCAATCCCGGCATCAAGAGCAGCAGCCCCACTAATGCTGTTGCAGATTTCGGTAAAGCAATTCCTAATACACCATAGAAGAATCCAATTATCGACAAACCCCAAGTCGTGGATTGATCATTTTTAATCAATTCCCACCAATTTTTATACAAGCCTAAAAGCTCCGAAAACGGAAGTACTACAAGGGGTAAAAAAGTTAATACTAGTAGAGAAAGTGTAAGGTAGATGGCAAATTTGAATCGATTGGGATAAAATAAAAATAATACGGCAATGCCTAAACCGTATACTTTAATAAAGGCAGACAGCGCAATCAATACAGCCGCCCAAAACACCTGTTTCTTTTCGAATTGAATCCAGGCCAATACTGCCAAAGCAGCTATCAGTGCATTACTTTGAGCATTTTGAGTGGCCGTAACCAACTCGATGCTAATAAATCCTAATGCCAATAATCGACTTTTTAAAGAATAAAAGGGCAGTTTCAAAAAGGCTAATAACAACAGCAACATATTTAAGCTATTCCAACAGAATAAACCCATAAAATCCGGTAGTACTTGGAATGGCGTAAAGAGTAAGGCGAAAGTAGGGCTATATTTGTACAGGTCCCAATGCGATGACGGATAAGCCTGATATAAATCTTGATGATGTAGCAAGTGAACGGCGGAAGCCTTGAAAATCCGATAGTTATTATAACTCATCGGAATGGTCGTTTCAGAATGACCGCTGTAATAGATGGATTGCAATGTAATCAGAAAACCTGCCAATAGATAAACAAGAACTGCAATACGTATTTTAATACTGGAGGAAAGCTGCATTAAGAAGTACCTTTATGAAGGGCAAAATAAGGGCATTTTTTTAGAAAACCTCAATATTTATCAAAACGGGTAAATGAGCAAAATTTCTAGGTCAACGAATTTGTTAAAGTCCTTTATTTAAGCTATTTTTAGCCCACTTTAAATTAAAACTATCTTTCAGAATGCAGACTTACATTGGAAGTATAAAAAAGGT
>JAHEYX010000361.1 GCA_023251415.1 Chitinophagales bacterium | reverse complement strand
GTCGGGTAAAACAACCTTAAAAAAAGCGATTGAGCTAGAAAAATCAAATTTAAAATAAGTATTTGATTATTAAATGAAAGGTGATTGGGAATACAGATGCTTTATTATTATGGAAATTTGCAGCCACCCGCCGTTAAGGTGGGTGGCTGCATTTCCCCGATTCTTTCCTATCCTTCATTAATTCACCTACCGTTAAGGTGGATGGCTGCATTACTCCGATACTTTCCTATCCATCATTAATTCACCCACCGTAAAGGTGGGTGGCTGCATTGCTGTATTTGCATTTCAATTCGCCATTCTTCCGCGAAAACAATCCTATCATTTTTATCCGATAAAAAATACGACTCCGACGGCGGACTTCGACCTCTCGGTCTCCGCCTTTTGTATTAATTGTATTCCGCCTTTCTAATTATTCATTTGTATTCTGTATTCTCAATTCTCCATTCTCCATTCTCAATTCGCAGTTAATATTATTTCTGCCTTACACTTGTACACTTGCTTTGCAAACTTATCTTTGTCGTATCATTAAAACCAATTTATTATGCAAAGAGATACTACTGTTTTTAATTTGATTGATAAAGAATTGCATCGCCAGCGTGAAGGCTTGGAATTGATTGCTTCTGAAAACTTTACTTCCCAACAGGTTATGGACGCCATGGGCAGCTGTTTGACCAATAAATATGCGGAAGGCTATCCGGGTAAACGTTATTATGGCGGTTGCGAAGTGGTCGATCAAGTTGAACAATTAGCCATCGACCGCATAAAAACCTTATTTGGTGCCGATTATGCCAATGTGCAACCCCACAGTGGCGCTCAAGCCAATGCTGCTTTAATGAGCTGCTTATTGAAACCAGGCGATAAAATATTAGGTCTCGATTTGAATCACGGCGGTCACTTAACCCACGGTTCGCCGGTTAATTTCAGCGGTAAATTATACCAACCCGTATTTTATGGGGTAGAACGTGAAACCGGTCGTATCGATTTAAATAAAGTAGAAGAAATAGCTTTACGTGAAAGACCCAAATTAATCATCACCGGCGCCTCTGCCTATAGCCGCGATTGGGATTTTAAACGTTTCCGCGAAATAGCAGATAAAGTCGGAGCCTTGTTAATGGCCGATATTGCACATCCTGCAGCCTTAATCGCCAAAGGATTCCTAACTTCCCCTATTCCATACTGCCATTTTGTAACCTCAACCACCCATAAAACCTTACGTGGTCCGCGTGGTGGTATTATCTTAATGGGTAAAGATTTCGAAAACCCATTTGGATTAACTACTCCAAAAGGTGAAGTACGGTTAATGAGCGCTGTTATTGACAGTGCAGTATTCCCGGGCACTCAAGGCGGTCCTTTAGAACACGTTATTGCCGGTAAAGCCATTGCTTTTGGGGAAGCTTTAACGGATGAATTTACTGCTTATTGCAAACAAATTATCGCCAATGCACAAGCTTTATCTAAATGCTTTAGCGAAAAAAATTACCATATTATTTCAGGTGGTACCGATAACCACTTAATGTTAATTGATTTACGCAATAAAAACATCAGCGGTAAAAAAGCCGAAACAACTTTGCAAAAAGCCGACATCACCACCAATAAAAACATGGTGCCGTTTGATGATAAAACGGCGTTTGTAACCAGTGGTGTGCGCTTGGGCGTTCCAGCTATTACCACGCGTGGTTTGGTAGAAAGCGATATGCAATTTGTGGCCGATTGTATTGATACGGTAATCAGCAATAGTGAAAATGATACGGTTATTGCCGGCGTAAAGGCCGATGTCAATAATTACATGAAGAAATTCAAATTGTACGAATAGTTGTACACTTCTTTTACTTTCATTTCTTCTTGTAAAACGTATTGACTCCTTCATGCAGGTTCATTTTGATTTAGCCTTATTGCCTTCCTTTAAAAATGCCGTTATCACAACTGGCACTTTTGATGGCATTCATATGGCCCACCGTCAATTGATTCAGCTAATTCAAAACAAAGCCGCACAATTGCAAGGCGAAAGTGTATTAATTACCTTTCATCCCCATCCGCAATTGGTACTTTCCGACAAACGCGGTGAATTAAAACTAATCAGTACCCTCGAAGAAAAAATAGAATTGTTAAAACCCTTAGGAATTGACCATTTGGTGGTAGTGCCGTTTACAGCGGCTTTTGCAGATATGTCGGCTGAAGCTTATATCAGCGATTTTTTAATCAAGTATTTCCATCCTAAAGCAATTATCATAGGTTTCAATCATCGATTTGGGCACGGGCGTAAGGGCGATGTGCATTTGTTGGAAGCTTATGGTCTGCAACATGATTTTGTCGTTTATCAATTGGATCAACAAACCGATGATGCCATTGCCATCAGCTCTACTCGTATTCGTAAAGCATTATTGAGCGGACATCCTGAGGAAGCTACCGCTTTATTGGGTCGCCCCTATCGCTTTAGCGGAACCGTTGTTAAAGGTGATCAGTTAGGCCGAACCATCGGCTTCCCGACAGCTAATTTAGCCATCGCCGATCCTAATAAATTAATTCCGGCCAACGGAGTTTATGCCGTCTCAGCCTTTGTTGGAAAAACCGCATACAAAGCCATGATGAATATCGGAACACGCCCTACTTTTGATGGACACCAATTGCGCATCGAAGTGCATTTGTTGGATTTTGACGGTGATTTGTACGGACAAGAATTAACAGTTGCCGTGAAGAAATGGGTGCGTGCCGAACAAAAGTTTGCCGGTAAAGAAGCTTTAATTGCGCAATTACAAGCCGATCGTGCGTTTGCAGCACAAGCCTAAAGCAAGTACTAAAACCAATTTCGTTTTTTAAAGAAAACCAACATGCCTATAAAGATAGCCACCATTACAGCCAAACAAGCGTAATAGCCATAAGGATGCTCCAGTTCGGGCATGTATTTGAAATTCATCCCATACACCCCTACTATTACAGTTAATGGAGCTAAAAGTGTTGTTACAATGGCCAACACTTTCATGATTTCATTCATCTTCAAATTCACCTGACTCAAATACAAATCGTGGGTATTGAGCAGCATGTCGCGGTAGTTATCGACCAATTCGGCAGCTTGTGTAATATGGTCTTGCAAGTCGCGGAAATACTTGCGGGTATTCTCTTCCAACAAATTCGATTCTGATTTCAGCAGGTTAAACAATAAATCACGAACCGGGTTAATGTAGCGTTTCAACAACAGCATTTCATTGCGGTAATGGTTGATGGTATTTAAGGTTTCTTGCGATGGAT
>JAHEYX010000050.1:5790-12850 GCA_023251415.1 Chitinophagales bacterium | reverse complement strand
CCCCTATTATTGACCAATGCCATTTCTATTTAATACAAACCTGAATAACGTATAGTAATTGCTAAAGAATGGAGTTTAACTCAATAGTAATTATGTTTATTGCATACGTCATTATTCCGACAAAAACAAACAGGTAAGTTTGTAAAACAAAAAGTTCAAACTTTCATCGGCGGACTTCGCACTATCTTGCTCCGCGCGCCAAAAACTTACATGTCGCTTTGATGCAAGAAAATTCTCGACGCTGACGGCGGATTTCGCACTATCGTGCTCCGCATTCTGCATTATGTATTTCAATTCTCCATTATCAATTATCAATTACGTACTACTACCAATCCATCAAATACATCAACCAATAATGGTTTCTCTTTGTTGAGATTGCCTTCCAGTATTTTTTTACTTAAGGCATTAGTTACTTCTTTTTGAATTAATCTTTTTAATGGACGGGCTCCGTATTGCGGCTCGAATCCTTGCTCCGCTAGAAAGTCTATGGCGTACGGTGTTAACTCTAAGATGTATCCTTGTAAACCCAATTTGTCTTTCAAATCTTTTAATTGCAATTCTACAATCTGATGTATTTCGTTTCGCATTAACGGCTTAAACAATAAAATTTCATCAATACGATTTAACAATTCCGGACGTAAAGTTTTCTTCAACAATTCCATCACCTCAACTTTAGTGCGTTGGTACACTTTATCCATATCAGCTTCTTCAATCTTGTCGAAACTGTCGGAGATAATATGTGATCCCAAATTGCTGGTCATGATGATGATGGTATTTTTAAAATTCACCAAACGACCTTTACTATCGGTCAATCGGCCATCATCCAAAACTTGCAATAAGATATTGAACACATCGGGATGCGCTTTTTCAATTTCATCCAACAACACTACGGAATATGGTTTACGACGAACCGCTTCGGTTAACTGACCGCCTTCATCATAACCTACATAACCCGGAGGGGCGCCTATTAAACGACTTACCGTATGCTTCTCTTGGTATTCGCTCATATCTATTCGGGTGAGCATACTTTCATCATCAAATAAAAATTCAGCCAAGGCTTTTGCCAATTCGGTTTTACCAACCCCTGTTGTTCCTAAGAAAATAAAAGAGCCTATCGGTTTGCGTTGATTGTTTAATCCTGCACGACTGCGACGTATAGCATCGCTCACTGCAACAATCGCTTCGTCTTGTCCTTTCACACGCAAATGCAATTCATCTTCTAAATGCAATAATTTTTCTTTTTCACTTTGCAACATACGTGTTACCGGTATGCCTGTTGATTTAGCAATCGATTCAGCAATATCTTCTGCATCCACTTCCTCTTTCAATAAACGTTTACCACTGTCGGTAATGCGCAATAATTGTGCATGCAATTTAATTTGTTCGGCTTCGGATTCTTTAATTTTACCGTAACGCAATTCAGCTACTTTACCATAATCGCCGCTACGTTCGGCTTGTTCGGCTTCTGTTTTGTATTGTTCAATATTCTTTTTGCTTTGTTGAATAGCATCCACAATTTGTTTTTCGCTTTGCCATTTTGCTTTAAACGAATCGCGTTCTTCGCTTAAGTCGGCTATATCTTTACTTAACTCTTGCACTTTCTTTTCATCGTTTTCACGTTTGATGGCTTCGCGTTCAATTTCAAGTTGACGAATGCGACGTTCCAATTCATCTAATTCTTCGGGCAAGGAATCCATTTCTAAACGCAATTTAGCTGCGCTTTCATCCATTAAATCGATGGCTTTATCCGGCAAGAAACGGTCGCTGATATAACGGCTCGATAATTCTACGGCGGCAATAATGGCTTCGTCTTTAATACGTACTTTATGGTGTGTTTCGTAACGCTCCTTTAATCCCCGTAAAATAGAAATGGCATCTTCTACAGTTGGCTCATCGATAAATACTTTTTGAAAGCGACGTTCCAGGGCTTTGTCTTTTTCAAAATACTTTTGGTATTCATTTAAAGTGGTAGCACCTACAGCCCGTAACTCACCTCGTGCCAAGGCCGGTTTTAAAATATTGGCGGCATCCATAGCCCCTTCTGTTGCACCGGCACCTACCAAGGTATGTATTTCATCAATAAACAAAATAATGTTGCCATCACTTTCGGTAACTTCTTTCACAACGGCTTTCAAGCGCTCTTCAAATTCACCCCGAAATTTAGCACCGGCCATTAACGAGCCCATATCGAGTGCATAAATGGTTTTGTTTTTCAAATTTTCAGGAACATCGCCATTGACAATACGAAAGGCAATCCCTTCGGCGATGGCTGTTTTACCAACACCGGGTTCACCCACCAGTATCGGGTTGTTTTTTGTACGGCGTGAAAGGATGTGCAAGGTGCGGCGAATTTCATCATCACGACCAATTACCGGATCTAATTTACCGGCAGCAGCCATTTCATTTAAGTTCTTCGCATATTTATTTAATGCATTGTATTGGGCATCTGCATTTTGCGAATTAACCGTTGTGCCTTTGCGCAAATCTAAAATAGCAGTCTTTAAGTTTTTCTCGGTTAAGCCTTCTTCCTTCAACAGCTTACCAATTATATCGTTGCCGCTCGCTAATGCCAATACCAAATGTTCAACACTCACAAACTCATCTTTAAATTCTTTTAGTAAAGATTGTGCTTTAAGTATAGTGGTATTGAGTTCACGTGAAAGCGCTTGGCCTCCATCTTGCGAGCTTGTTGGCAAATTGGTTAATAACATTTGCAAACGCATTTCAATGGTGTTCAGGTTGGCATTGTTCTTTTTAAACAAATATTCGAGCGTATCTTCACTTTCACTCAACATCGCGTCTAATAAGTGATGGTTCTCGATTTGCGGGTTTTTGTTATTGAAAGCTGATTGCTGTGCAGCTTGAATAACTTCTTGGGCTTTAATGGTGAAATTATTTAAATTCATACTATTCGTTTTGGTTTTATCGTGCGTTCATGATTAGCAATTGCCGTTCCTTGTTTAGAGAACGGAAATTCTGACACAAAACCATGGGCAAAAGCGACTGAAAGGCAGATTGGGAGTACAATATAAGCCAATTTTGCAAGTTTTTACTCGGTAAAAAGTGCTTAGGCTTAATATAGTTCATCATCCATTCTATGGCATCAAAACCGAACAGTTGCAGCCTTATTGTATATGCAATTAGTCAACTTAAGCAAACCTGTGGGTATCCGAAAGGGCTATTTCTGCGTAGTAGTTTCTAATGCCTGAATTTATTGGTACATTTGCGCAAACAAGCCACTCTTTGTTGAATTTATACCCATGAAAAAACTCGTGCTTTTTTTAGTATTTCTGCTTCAGGTAACTGTACTGGGCTTAGCACAAAACACTGCTAGCGAGAACCGTGACGAATTGGAGAAAAAGAAAAAGAAATTATTGGAAGAAATTGAAAACGCCGAAGATTTGCTTCAAAAAACGCGTCACAATAAAAATGCATCTGTTAGTGAAGTAATGGCCTTGAAACAAAAAATCAGTGCCCGTCAACGTTTGATTGCCAATTACAACTCGCAATTGAATAATATTCAAAACAGCATATTAACTACCCAAAAAACCATCCATGCTATGGATGTTCGTTTGGATTCACTAAAAGCCGAGTATGCGCGTTTGATAGTTAAAGCCTACAAAACACATGGCGAATTAGATAAAATGCTGTTTATCTTTTCAGCACACGATTTTAATGACGCCTATCAACGTTTAAAATATTTACAACAGTATTCTGATTACCGCCAATCGCAAGCGCGCTTAATTAAAGAAACCAAACAACAACGTTTAGGAAAACTAACTGAATTGAAAGGACAAAAAGATGAGAAAGAGAATTTACTCACAACGGAACAGCAACAAAAGAAAACCTTAGAATCTGAAAAATCACAAAAGGACAAAGTGTTGGCTTCATTGAAAGGACAAGAAGCGCAATTGATGGGACAGATAAAAGAGAAGAAAAAAGCGGCTGCTAAATTGAATAAATTAATTGAAGATATTATCCGCAAAGAGATTGATGCAGCTCGTAAAAAAGCCGATCCCGGAACTTCTAAAGTATTAGCCTTAACTCCTGAAGCAAAAGCACTAAGCGAAAGTTTTGCAGGCAATCAAGGTAAATTGCCTTGGCCCGTTGAACGTGGTATTATCATGAGTCACTTCGGTAAACACGAGCATGAAATTTTAGATAAAGTAGTAGTCAATAACAATGGCGTAGATATTAAAACACAACCCGGAGCCAGCGTTCGTGCAGTGTTTGAAGGAACCGTAAAAGCAGTATTGTTTAACCCGGCATTCCAAAAAGCAGTATTAATCAATCATGGTGAATACTTTACCGTGTATTCCAATTTGGATGAAGTAAACGTAAAGATTGGCGATAAAGTAAAAACCAAACAGGTCATAGGTAAAGTATATACCAATACCGAAGAAGATAAAACCGAAGTACATTTAGAAATCTGGAAGAACACCGATAAATTAAATCCTGAAAGTTGGTTGTACGCACAATAACCATTAATCACTACACACATGTCAGCACCTACTAAAACTAGCTCGCAATTGCATTTTGAAATACTATTGGATGAACAAAAAATGCCTGAAAAAATTTATTGGCAAGCCGATAGTGCTACCGGACATCAACACCAAAACGAATGCAAAGCCATGTTGGTTGCTTTGTGGGATGGTCAACAACAAGAGTCGATGAAAATTGATTTGTGGACCAATGAGATGCGCGTTGATGAAATGAACTTGCTGTTTTATCAAACTTTTCATGCCATGGCCGATACCTTAAAACGCGCAACAGGCAACGAAGAAGCCGCACTTAACATCAAAGCATTTGCAAACATGTTTGGCGAAAATACCGAAGTGGTTAAAAAGGTAGAATAATAGCCTGAAGCTGTTTCACTGTAGTTTGGAAGAAGTAATTTGTAAAATTACAAAAAAGCATTATATTTCTTTTTTTATTAAAACCACTACCTACATGAATACCGCAACTCCATCGTTTTTTAATACGTCGGCCGAACAAGCTCCGCTTCAATATCCATTAACTCATATTGCATTGGCATTTAGTGGTGGAGGTTTTCGAGCCTCTTCATACGCATTAGGCTTATTGGCTTATTTCAATGAAGTAATTGATTCAGCTGATGATTCCACGAAACGCTTGTTGCATCAAATCGTTTATATTTCATCTACTTCAGGCGGTACCATCACCAATGCAGCGTTTACACTAGCTGTGGCGAAAGGCGAATCGTTCGACCAATTTTATTGCCGCATCTACCAACAAACCGGTGGCGTTCAATTGGTCAATCGGGTGTTTGAATTATTGAATACACAAGCGCCTTGGGAAGCGAGAAAAGATAAACGACGCAATTTAATTAATGCTTTTGCACTGTGTTATGATGAGTTGTTATTTAACGGACAATGTGTTGAAGATTTAAAACAACAAAATGCTTCTCCTTTAGAAGAAGTTTGTTTTAACAGCACCGAATTTCATAGTGGTTTATTGTTTCGTCAATCGATAAAAGTGAGTCCAAAAGCCAAATCAGATGATACTTATCTGTATGGTAACTTTATGATTAACATTGCACATGATGCGGTGTTGAAGTTAAAACTCGCCGATTTATTAGCCGCCTCATCCTGTTTCCCGGGCGGTTTTGAACCAATAGTTTTTCCGGGTGATTTCAGCAACGATAAAGTAAGTAAGCAAACCTTATTAACTAATTTACATATTAAACCCCAAGGCTATTCGCTAGCTGAATTGAATTTATTGTATGGAGCAACTGCAGTTAACGAAGCTAAGAAAAAGTTAAATGAACCGGTAAGTGCCGAAGAATTAAAAACCAAATTTGATCATTTGCCACTGCAAAAAGAATTTAAATTTGGGTTGATGGATGGTGGCATCGATGATAACCAAGGTTTAGAAAGTATGATTACTGCTAATCAGCGACGAATGAAACCGGGTTCTGAATTTGAACCTTTTAACCTGATGTTAATTAATGATGTGGGTAGCCATTTTATGTCGCCGTACGAAGTTCCGAACAAAACCGGCTCTTCCTTTCTAACCATACGTTGGCTATTAGTCATTGGTGTGTTATTGTGCGCTGCCAGTATGGGAGTAATCGCCTTTGATTTGTTTGGTAGTGGACAAGGTATCGGTTATAAAATAATGGGCATCCTTGCCGGATTGGTATTTACGGGTAGTGTATTGGGTATAGGTGCTTTGTTGTATGCCAGAAGTTATATCAGTGGTACTACTGAAAGCGGAGCCGGATTAAATTTAAATAAAAATTTCTCACGCCGCATTACCAAGCGTATGTTAAATTACTTTAGCTCTACGCCGATTTCGATTTTGAAAGTAATGTTAGAATCACGCGCTAAGTCGTTGATGTTATTAACCGGCGATGTGTTTATGAATCGCGTTCGGCATTTATTGTATGAATCAGCTTATCGCAATAAACAATGGGACAACCGCATTAAATCAAACCATATTTATGATTTATCGCTAACCAATGATGTGTTTCGCAGCGAGTTTGACCCCAATGCACCGGAGCCAAGTAGGGAAATGCAATTGGTAGCTGAAACAGCTTTTCAAATGGCTACTACACTATGGTTTGACACCAATGATCAACATGCCGGTAAACAAGGCGATGTAGTGAGTTGCGGCATGTTTACCACGTGTTATAATTTGTTGGTTTACATTCAACGCTTGAAAAAACAAGCGGTGTATGAAACCTTTGATGAAACTGTAAAAGCTCGTTTAACATTTATTGAAGAACAACTGAATACCCATTTCAACAAGTTCAAAAAAAACCCGTATTGGTTGTTGAATGAAATCGGCAAACGCAGCGGTATCAAAGATTGGCAAGATCAACATTTAACAACTGATAAGTTGCCTGCTGCATTTAATGGATTGCGTTAAACGTGTTAAGCCGGTTGAATAAAGTCCCACAAGTTGCCGTACAGGTCTTTAAATACCGCAACGGTTCCCCAGGTTTCAACCACTTTTTCTCGAACAAATTCTACCCCTTGTGCTTTCATAAATTGATAATCTGTTTCAAAGTCATCGGTATTTAAAAATAAAAAAACGCGAC
>JAHEYX010000050.1:0-5780 GCA_023251415.1 Chitinophagales bacterium | reverse complement strand
GTTACCGATACGACTGGCTTGTTCGGGATTAGCTGCTTTAGCCAGTAATAAACACGCTTGTGCAGCTCCTTTAGGCGCCAAGCGTATCCAACGTTTTTCGGCACTGAGTATGGTATCTTCTAGCAATTGAAATTGCAATTTTTGGGTGTAGAAGGTGATGGCTTCATCGTAATCATGAACCAATAAAGCCAGGTGTGCAAAATGTTGCGCCATGAATTGTGGTGTATAAAAATTTTATAATTGTTTACGTTTTGCGGTTTGTTCGCGTATCATTTCGGCATAGCCTTGTTTACGTGCCAAGGCATTAATGGCGAGTGCCATACGTTTGGCTTGCGTTTCGGCTGTTTTAGCACTTTCAATCCAGCGACTGAAATAGCGTTGATGCGAGCCGGGTAAAGTTTCGAAATGTGCTTTTGCCTGTGGTTCATCAGCTAAGCACTCCAAAAAGTCAGTATTCACTTGATAGCCGGTTTTATCGTGCGTGAGTTGTACTTTAAGCGAATCGCCTTTTTGTTTGCGCAATTTTTTACGCACATCGGCTTTTAACGCCATAATAAAATCGCCATCACCTATAGGCAAAAGACTAACGTGTTGTATGGGCAAGGCATCTAATTTACCATTCACATAAAAGGCTTTTTTATTGCCCGGAAATAGTTTTTGAGCTACTGCATTTGGAATAGCAATATACGACCAGCCGGTCTTTTCACCCATGCTTCCAAATTGATGAATGGTGGTTTCGAAGTTGATCATGATGCATTTGCGTTACAAGTTAAATTCTTTTTTCAAGCATTCGCCTAAATATTCATACTGCTCCATGGTATTGTATACTTGTGTTGAAATGCGCACCCATTGTTGTGGAGCGGCAGGAAAGTAGAATACCGGAACTTCAATTTTATACTTTTCGAAAAGGATCCGCTTTAAGTGTGTGGTATAATTATACTTGGCTCCGGGAGGAATTTCACCATCCGGCACTTTCACATTTACCAAAAAACCAATCATATCATCCGGGGCGGGCATAGTGGTATGCATCAAATCACATAAATAATGTCCGGCTTGCAAAGCCAAATCGCGATTGTGTTTTCGAATTGCCGGCCAAGCACCGTCGAGAACTACTTCGCCAAATTCGATTCCGGCTTTTACACTTAAAAAAGCACTGAAGTCATGAGTGCCATCCCACAAAAATTGATTGCTCCAATGGGCTGCAGTTCCGGCCGCCTTATCATTAAAATGACTGATTACTAAAGGAGTTACCCATGATTGGTGTTGGGGTTGCACATGCATAAGGGCCGAACCTTTTGGTGTAAATAGCCATTTATGGCAATTACCAACGTAAAAATCGGCACCAAGCGCTGCGATGTTTAAATCCACCATTCCGGGAGCGTGTGCCCCATCAATCAAAACCAAAATATTATGCCGGTGCAATAAGGCGATAAGCTCTTCGACCGGAAAAATACTACCGGTAGCAGAGGTGATGTGATCAATCATTGCAAAGGTAGTTTTAGGAGTGATGGCTTTTTCAATCGCATCAATCACTTCTTGTTTAGTTTGCAATGGAAAGGGTATGGGTGCAACATTCACCTGACAGTTCTTTTGCTTGGCATAATGCTGCATGGCTAAGGCGCATGCCCCATAAGCATGACTGGTAGTAAGCCATTCGTCTCCGGCTTTTGATGGCAATGCGTGTAAAATAGTATTTACGCCGGTAGTTGTATTGGGCACAAAAACCAAGTCGTTTGGATCGGCTCCTAGCGTTTCGGCCAATTTTTGTTTAGCAGCCGCATAGTGCCCGGGAAGGTGATTTACAAAAAAATCGACCGCCTCCTTCTCTTGTTCGTCCATGAAATTACGCTGTTGTTCATATACCGGCAACGGACAAGCTCCAAAAGAAGCATGATTAAGGTAAACAATTTCGGGGTTGATTTGCCAATAGCGAATCAAGGGAGAATATGCAGGCAGCATGCTCATAATTAGCTGGTTATGTAGTTTTTGGAAGAAAAAAGTACCCGTTTTTTTAGTTCAATAAAACACCTTTCGCGAAACAAGATAACGACTAATTAAGTGACGGATTACAATAAAAAACAAAATCAAAATTTTTCCCATATTTTTTTCCACATTTCCGCAAAATAATCCTATCTTTGCCCTCCTTTTGGAAGAACGGTGGAAAAAGCATTACGCATATATGATATCAACTTTGCCGGACTAAGTGTTGGAGAACATGTGTATAGCTATGCCATTGGGGATGATTTTTTTGAATTATTTCAAGAATCGCCCATTACAAAAGGAAATGGAAAAGTGCAATTGCTCTTTGATAAGCAGACAGGACATTTTGAATTGAGCTTTCGTTTAGAAGGCCATGTAGAAATTGAATGTGATCGTTGTACGGCTAACATCAACTACCCGATTTTTAACAACTTTAAGTTGTATATTAAATTTCACGGGGAGGATGAAGTAACAGAAGATACCGACGAGGTTATTTATATCCCTCGGACAGATGCTTCTATTAATGTAGCCCAATACATCTATGAGTACATCATATTAAGTGTACCCATGGTTAAGAACTGCGATTACTTGGAGGAACAGTATAAAAACTGTAATCAAGAAGTCTTGAAACTGTTGAATCGTGAACCGGAAGCGGAAAATAAACCGATAGCCGATGACGATCGATGGTCTGCTTTGAAAAACATTAAATTCGACAATTAAAATATAAAAAATTAAAAATTAAGATACTATGCCTAATCCTAAACGCCGCCACTCCGCACAACGTAGAGACAAAAGAAGAACGCATTATAAAGCTGAAGCTCCTACATTTACGGTAGATAAAGCTACAGGCGAAAATCACTTAAGTCACCGTGCTTATTACCTGGATGGTAAATTAATGTACAACGGGCAAGTTTTGGCTGAAAAAGGTCAGAACTAAAACTTGAAATTGTCCTCATTCCTGAAAATTCCACAATCCAATCTGTATTTTATCCACTAAAGGGTAAATTATTTAGCTGGGTTTTGGAATTTTTTATTTTTCTTTATTGCGTCAATTAAACTCCTTTTTAAGAAAAATGCGTATAGGTTTCGATATCATGGGAGGCGATTTTGCCCCTACTGAATCCATCAAAGGATTGTTGCAAGTATTGCCTGAATTAGCTGCCGATGAAACAGTTGTTTTAATTGGACCGGAAGCCACTATTCGTCAAGAATTGCAAGCTCAGGGTGCCGATGATTCCCGCTTTGCAATTATACATGCTCCGGAAGTGATTGAAATGGGTGAACACCCTACCAAAGCACTTACTCAAAAACCACATTCCAGCATCAGTATCGGCTTTCACTTGTTGAAAGAAGGTAAAATTGATGCGTTTGCCAGTGCCGGAAATACCGGTGCAATGATGGTTGGAGCTTTGTTCAGTGTTAAAGCTATCGATGGCATCAGCCGTCCTTGTATTTCTACCATCGTTCCGAAAGTAAGTGGTAAAATTGGTGTTTTACTTGATGTTGGCGCCAATGCTGACGTAAAACCCGAACACTTGAATCAATTTGCCATACTTGGCAGTGTTTACGCCGAATCGGTTTTAGGTATTGATCAACCACAAGTTGGATTACTGAATTTAGGAGAAGAAGAAGGTAAAGGCACTATCGTTTTGCAAGGAGCTTATCCTTTATTAAAAGAAAACCAACACATCCATTTTGCCGGAAATATTGAAGGACGCGACTTATTTAACGATAAAGCCGACGTTATTGTTTGCGATGGCTATGTAGGCAATGTGGTGTTGAAACTGTGCGAAAACCTGTATGAAATCCTGTTAGATCAACATATTCAAAACGACTATTTTGCACGTTACAATTATGAAATCTATGGCGGTATGCCGATTCTAGGGGTTAATGCTCCTGTAATCATTGGGCATGGCATTTCAAACGCCTTGGCCTTTAAAAACATGATTTTACAAGGTCGTAACATGGTAAAATCGGGCTTAATTGAGAAAATTAAAAAAGAGTTGGTTTAAGCAGTTTACTGCGTTTCTTTTACGCTACTCTTCCACAATATTCTCTTACCTTTACCGTTCATATTTTCTTTTTACTTTTCGATTATAACTGCTATGCGTAAATCCCTTTTGTCATTGTTTTTAGCTCTTGGTGTAACTGCTGCCTTTGCACAAACCACGCCTGCCACACCAGCCGCACCAAAGGAAAATGCCAAACCAGCATTGAAAGTAGAGAGTGCTATCTATAAAAAATTAGATTATTTCCATTTAGAGTTAACGCACAGCAATTGGATGAATCGTCCGGATAGCCTGAAAATTAAACCCTTATCTCGTGGCGTAAATGTGTTTCTTGCCTATCCTATGCCTTTGGGTAAATCGAATTTCACCTTTACTATAGGAGCCGGTATCAGCGCTGAAAACATTTATTATAATGGCGCTATCAAAAAAGACAGTTCCGGAAACAGCTATTTTAGCCCAATTACACAAAGCTATAAAACAAACAAATTGGCAACTGTTTATGCCATTGCACCGTTAACCCTCGGTTTCAAAACTAAACCCGACAAATTCAACCATTCGTTTAAATGCAATTTGGGATTACGTTTAGGCTATAACTTAAATACACATACCAAGTACAAAGGAAATGATGCCAGTGGAACTGCCGTGAAATATAAAAACTTGCTTCTTCCTAACATTAATAAATTCCGTTACGAAGCCAATTTTACCTTTGGTTATGATTGGTTTTACTTGGTTGCCAATTATTCATTAAGCACCTATTTCACTGATGGTAAAGGAGTTGCATTCCATCCCTTCTCGATTGGACTTGGAGTAGTAGGATTTTAAGCTTTTTTTTGTTTTATTTGTACGTTGAGTTGTATGAGCCTTTCGGCTTAGTGCATTTATTTTATTCAAAACCACTACTGCACATTGTCATTACCTAAAAAAATATTGAGTGAACAAGAATTGATTGCCTTCCTGAAAGAAGGAAATCAAGGAGCGTTTTCTTATTTGTACGAACATTACCATCGTGCCTTATTCCAAATTGTATACGGTATTTTACAAGACCAAACATTAAGCGAAGATGCCTTACAAGAAGGGTTTGTGAAAATTTGGAAAAACATTAATTTGTATGATGCCGGAAAAGGCAGTTTGTTTACCTGGATGTTGAATGTGTGCCGCAATATTGCCATTGATAAAACCCGCAGCCGCCAATTTAAAAACAATCAACAAAACCAAAGTATCACCAACAGCGTAACTGAATTAGGTGGTAAAGCAACCATTCAACCTGATTTAATCGGATTAAAACAATTAGCTGAGCACTTGAAACCGGAGTATCAACAAATAATTGATTTAATTTATTTCAAAGGATACACGCAAAACGATGTTGCAGAAACATTGGATATGCCTTTAGGAACGGTTAAAACACGTTGTCGTGCCGCTATGCTAGAACTACGAAAATTTTTTAATTAATAAACGAGTTATTCAAAATGCCAACGCAAGAGCTGATCAACAGCGGATTATTGGAACTATATGTTGCAGGGGTGCTAAGCGACAAGGAGGCTCGTATGATTACCGAAGCGGCCGCCTTACATCCCGAAGTGAAAGCAGAAATTGACGCCATCGAGAATCAATTGATACGAACACTCGATCAAGGAACGGCTGCACCGGGAAAAGAATTGAAGGAAGCTATTTGGGATGAAATAAAAGATGATGCCGTTAATAATATTAAACCAATAAGTACCAAGCTGCGCCGCTGGCAAATTTTCGCCGCAGCCGCCAGTGTATTATTTATCATAAATTGTTTTACCATTG
>JAHEYX010000049.1 GCA_023251415.1 Chitinophagales bacterium | reverse complement strand
GACTGTCCGAAAGCAAACTTTGCTGAACTTTATATCAATGGGGTATTAATTGGTTTGTTTACGAACGATGAAAGCATTGACAAACGTTTTTGCGGAGAGCATTTTTATTCTTCAAGTAATACTTTTATTAAAGGCAATCCGGATAATCCGGGGCCTTTAACCAAAAGCAATTTAAAATACATTGATGCTGACAGCAGCTCTTATTTTAGTCGTTATGATTTACAATCAAAATATGGTTGGAATGATTTAGTAGGATTTTGTTCAGACTTAACCAACAACAGTGCTACTCTTTCGAGCATAGTTGATGTAGATCGGGCAATTTGGATGTTGGCTTATAATGCGGTTTTTGTGAATTTAGACAGCTATAGCGGCGCTTTTGCACAAAATCATTATTGGTATCAGGATAATAATGGACGCTACAATCCGATTGTGTGGGATTTGAACATGTGCTTTGGCGGGTTTCCGTTTGCAGGAACTAATGGAACAGGTATGGGCTCGTTAACGATTAGCGCAATGCAACAAATGCCATTGCTGTTGCATGCCAATGAATCGGATTGGCCCTTGATTGAAGCCATCATCAACAATCCGCAATACAAGCGCATGTATATTGCACATGTAAAAACAATCACTGAAGAGTTTTTAATTAATAGTGCTTACTCAACTTTAGCAAACCAATTGCAAGCCATAGCAGATACGGCAGTACAACACGACCCCAATTCGTTTTATACTTATGCTCAATTTTTAAATGGAATGTCGACGAATGTTTCTGTTGGCAGCTATCAGGTTCCGGGAATTGCCAACTTAATGAATACACGCGCCACCTATATTCAAGCGGATACAAACTACAACTATTTGGCACCACAAATCAGCCAAGTGCAAGCTTCTTCAAGCGATTCATTGTATCAGTCGCTCATTTCGGTACGCGCAAAAGTAAGTGGAGCAGGAACAGTTTACTTGGCTTATCGTTTTGATAAAACAGCTGTTTTTCAAAAAATGATTATGCTGGATGATGGTTCGCAAAATGACGGAGCGGCACAAGATTCGGTATTTGGGGCACAACTAGCTATAGTAGGCGGCTCGTTACAATACTATATTTATGCGGAGAATAACTTGGCCGGAAAATTCGCACCGGCAAGGGCTGAGCACGAATTCTACACCTTTCAAGCAAAGTTGGCTCAAGCAAATCCGAAATCAATTGTGATTAACGAACTGTTGGCAAACAACAATTCGTTACAAAAAGACGAATACAATGAACGGGAAGACTGGATTGAGTTGTATAACAATTCAACAAGTATCATTGATTTAGGAGGCTTGTATTTATCAGACGATTTAAATCAACCCCTAAAATGGAAATTAACCAATGGAACAACGTTAGCCCCCGGAGCATATACAATTGTGTGGGCGGATAATGATTCTATACAACAAGGCTTGCACACTAATTTTCATCTTAACAGGGACTCCGGCGTGTTAGTGTTAAGTAATCAAGCCGGTTTAATTATCGACAGTGTGCATTATAAGCAGCAACAAGCCGATATTTCATACGGTCGTTACCCGAATGGTACAGGAGCTTTTCAATACATGAACAATACATTTGCTGCAGCGAACACTAATTTTGCATTAGCCATTCCAACGATCAACCAAGGCCAGTTGGTATTGTATCCTAATCCGGCCAGTGCATCATTTACAGTTGCTTCATCAAGCCCAACGGCTGTTGAATTACGCATTAGTAATGCGATGGGGCAAGTTATTTATCGTGAAGCCATTAGCGGAACAGCAACAATAAATTCTTCTAATTGGAGCTCAGGCGTTTATTATGTAACGTATGGTATGACCACTAAGAAATTAATGGTGGTTCAAGAGTAAACTTAGCGTTTACGTTTCAACTCGAAATTACTGCCGAGGTAAACTTTACGAACTTGTTCATCGGCTGCTAACTCTTCGGCGGAGCCGTGTTTTAATATTTTGCCTTCAAACAGCAAGTAAGCCCGATCGGTAATGGATAAGGTTTCTTGCACGTTATGATCGGTTATAAGAATTCCGATGCCTTTGTCGACTAGTTTAAGAACAATGCTTTGAATATCTTCTACGGCAATAGGGTCGATTCCGGCGAAAGGTTCGTCGAGCAAAATAAACTTGGGGCTAGTAGCTAAGGCGCGGGCAATTTCGGTACGTCGACGTTCACCGCCGCTTAAAACGATACCTTTATTTTTTCTAACGTGTGTTAAACGAAATTCATTTAAGAGGACTTCTAATTTTTCTTTTTGTTCATCCTTAGATAAGGAGGTCATTTGAAGAATGGCGCTGATATTATCTTCAACACTAAGGTTTCTGAAAACAGAAGCTTCTTGTGGCAAATAGCTGATACCCATTTGTGCACGCTTGTACATGGGGAGTCGGGTGATTTCGGTTTCATCGAGAAACACAGTTCCTTCATCGGGTTTAACCAAACCCACAATCATGTAAAAGGTAGTAGTTTTTCCGGCACCGTTTGGGCCTAGTAATCCAACGATTTCACCTTGTTTAACTTCAACGGAAACGTCGTTAACAACGCGGCGTTTTTTATATTGTTTGTGAAAGTTATGTGTATGTAAAATCATAGTACGTTGGATGGGGCTCAAAGATAATCGGAATCCTTGTTGGATAAAACGGAATTATGGTTAATAGAAACAAAAGGTTAAAATAAAAAAGCCACTCAAGCGAGTGGCTTTTTTAGTGTGTACAGATTAATTTTCTGCAACGACAATGAGTTTGGCTTTCACTTTCTTTTCGATTTCTTCAGCCATTTCCGGATTGTCTAATAAAAGTTGTTTAACCCCTTCGCGACCTTGTCCAAGCTTGGTTGTATCGTAGCTAAACCAGCTACCGCTTTTTTGCAACACGCCACAATCAACACCTAAGTCGATTATTTCGCCCACCTTACTAATACCTAAGCCGTAAATAATATCAAATTCACAAACGCGGAAAGGAGGAGCTACTTTATTTTTTACCACTTTTACTTTCACGCGATTACCGGTAATTTCTTCGCCTTCTTTGATTTGACCGATACGACGGATATCCAGACGAATAGAAGCGTAGAATTTCAAGGCATTACCGCCGGTTGTAGTTTCGGGGTTACCGAACATCACCCCAATTTTTTCACGCAATTGGTTGATGAAGATACAGGTACAGCCGGATTTGCTAATGGCAGCGGTTAACTTACGCATGGCTTGGCTCATCAAACGAGCTTGCAGGCCCATTTTAGAATCGCCCATTTCGCCTTCCAATTCGGCTTTAGGAACCAAGGCAGCAACAGAGTCGATAACAATAATATCGATAGCGCCGCTACGGATTAAGCTGTCAGCAATTTCGAGTGCTTGTTCTCCATCATCGGGTTGAGAAATCTATAAATTTTCTACATCAACGCCTAAGTGGTGTGCATATCCTTTATCAAATGCATGTTCAGCATCGATGATGGCAGCAATGCCGCCTTGTTTTTGACATTCTGCAATTGCATGAATTGCTAATGTAGTTTTACCACTTGATTCAGGTCCATAGATTTCGATGATACGACCTTTAGGAAAACCACCAATTCCGAGGGCAATGTCAAGCCCAAGAGAACCGGAAGGAATAAATTCAACGGGTTCGATAGCTGTATCTCCCAATTTCATAATCGTTCCCTTGCCAAACTTTTTGTCAATTGTGTCAATCGTCAGTTTCAGCGCTTTCAGTTTGTCAGCATTTTCAGCCATGATAAAAAAGATTTAAAGTTAAAAAATATAATTGCACACAAAGTAAGGCAAAAAAAAGCGGTAACATATAGTAAGCTAAAAATTTTTATAAAAATCAACGCTGCCTTCTATATCTTTGCGGGGCTTCGCTGTTGGATTTGTTTATTGTTTAGACAGTGCAGCCTTATTTTTATTTAACAATATCAAACTAATAAACATGAAACAAGCCATCAACGCGGCATTGCACGCTGCAATTCAACAACGTATTTTATTGATTGACGGAGCCATGGGGACCATGATACAACGGTATCAGTTAACCGAGGCAGATTACCGAGGCGAAACCTTTAAAAATCATACCCATGATTTAAAGGGGAACAATGATATTTTAAGCATCACTAAACCGGAGATTATAGCGGCTATACATCGGGAGTATTTGGAAGCCGGAGCCGATATCATTGAAACCAATACATTTAGTGGAACGGTAATCGCACAAGCCGATTATCAGTTGGAATCGGCGGTTGATGAAATCAATTATCAATCGGCATTGATTGCCAAACGTGAAGCAACAGCATTTACGGCTAAAGATCCGAATAAACCCAGGTTTGTAGCCGGAGCAATCGGTCCAACCAATCGAACCCTTTCTTTATCGCCTGATGTTAATAATCCGGGTTATCGCGCAGTAACATTTGATCAGGTTATGCAAGCCTATTATCAACAAACAGCGGCGCTTGTTAAAGGAGGAGTGGATATCATTTTGATTGAAACTATTTTTGATACGCTTAATGCCAAAGCAGCAATTTTTGCTGTAAAACAGTTTTTTAAAGACAGCGGAAAAGAGCTTCCGATAATGATTAGCGGCACTATTACTGATGCCAGCGGAAGAACATTGAGCGGACAAACCTTAGAAGCGTTTTATATTTCTATTGAACATGCTAAGCCTTTTTCAGTAGGAATTAACTGCGCACTTGGAGCAGCTGAAATGCGCACCCATATTGAAGAATTAAATCAAATAGCGGCTTGTTATATCAGTTGTTATCCGAATGCCGGATTGCCGAATGCTTTTGGAGGATATGATGAAACTCCGGAAAGCATGTGTTCCATTATTGATGAATGGGCTGAAAAAGGCTGGGTAAATATTGTAGGCGGCTGTTGCGGTACCACACCGGATCATATACGACACATGGCCGCACACATGAAGAATTATGCGCCACGTCCATTACCGGTAATAGAAACTGTTTAACTTAATTAGCAAAGTACAAAAGGCCTCTCCTTGTTTTGAAAAGAGCCGACGAAAATAAAAGCATGAACACAATACATCCTTATTTACGATTATCCGGATTAGAACCATTGGTTGTTCGCCCGGAATCTAACTTTGTGAATGTTGGTGAACGTACCAACGTTACCGGCAGTAAACAATTTGCACGATTAATCAAAGAAAACAAATTTGATGAAGCCTTAGTGGTTGCATTGCAGCAGGTTGAAAATGGCGCACAAATTATTGATGTAAATATGGATGAGGGGATGATTGACAGTGAGGCGGCCATGACTAAATTCATTAACTTAATTGCGAGCGAACCTAATATTTGCAAAGTGCCAATAATGATTGACAGCAGCAAATGGAGCGTAATTGAAGCCGGATTAAAGTGTATTCAAGGTAAGGCGATCGTGAATTCGATTTCGATGAAAGAGGGCGAAGAGAAATTTATAGAACAGGCCGAAAAATGTTTAATGTATGGCGCCGCGGTTGTTGTTATGGCGTTTGATGAACAAGGTCAAGCCGATACGATTCAACGCAAAGTTGAAATTTGTGAACGAGCATATAAACTGTTAACTACCAAAGTAGGATTTGCTCCACAGGACATCATTTTCGATCCCAATATTTTTGCAGTAGCTACAGGTATTGAAGAGCACAATAATTATGCAGTCGACTTTATAGAAGCCACGCGCATTATTAAACAAAAAATGCCTTTAGTAAAAGTGAGCGGAGGCGTAAGCAATATTTCATTTTCATTTAGAGGGAATGATGTGGTGCGTGAAGCGATGCATTCGGTATTTTTATACTATGCCATACAAGCAGGAATGGATATGGGGATTGTGAATGCCGGTATGATTCAAGTGTATGATGAAATAGATAAAACATTGTTGGAGTTGGTTGAAGATGTGTTATTGAATCGTAGGGCTGATTCTACTGAACGATTGGTTACTTATGCCGAAACCATTAAAAGTAAGGGCAAGGTATTGGTGAAAGATGAAACTTGGCGTCAAGGTACTGTGGAAGCCAGGCTTAGTCATGCCTTGGTGAACGGTATAATTGAATACATTGATGTGGATACCGAAGAAGCGCGTTTAAAATATGGACGTCCGTTGCATGTAATTGAAGGACCATTGATGTCGGGAATGAGTGTAGTTGGTGATTTGTTTGGAAGCGGAAAAATGTTTTTGCCTCAAGTGGTAAAAAGTGCAAGGGTGATGAAAAAAGCGGTTGCTTATTTAACGCCCTTTATTGAAGAAGAAAAAAACAGCAAACAATTCAGCGAGGAAAGCAGTGCCGTAAAAAAAATATTATTAGCAACAGTAAAAGGCGATGTGCACGATATCGGCAAAAACATCGTGGGGGTAGTGTTGGGCTGTAATGGTTATGAAATTATTGATATGGGTGTAATGGTACCCGCTGATAAAATTCTACAAAAAGCAAAAGAAGAGCAAGTTGATATTATTGGTTTAAGTGGATTAATTACCCCATCGTTAGACGAGATGGTTCATGTGGCTAAAGAAATGGATCGCCAAGGATTTAAAATTCCGTTATTGATTGGAGGCGCAACTACGTCACGTATGCATACGGCAGTTAAGATTGCTCCGGGCTATCAACACGATGTGGTGCATGTTTTAGATGCTTCGAAAAGTGTGCAAGTTGTAGGAACTTTATTAAGCGAAGATATGCGTACGACTTATTCGGCAGATGTAAAGAAAGAGTATGAAGATTTACGCCAGTCGTTTGCTAATCGTAAAACGGAAAAGGATTTTTTAAGTATAGCAGAAGCACGTAAAAACAAGTTTCAAATTGATTGGAGCAATTATAGTGTTACTCCACCAAAATCAACAGGCGCGCGGTTCTTCAATAATATTAAAATTAAAGACATCGTACCATTGATTGATTGGACGCCGTTTTTTCAAGCTTGGGAGTTTAAAGGAAAGTTTCCGGAAATCATGGAACATCCGGAATGGGGCGATGTAGCAAAAGGCTTGTATAAGGATGCCATTAAATTGTTAGAAACAATTGTAGAACAAGATTGGTTGGGCGCAAAGGCTTCATTTGGTTTTTATAAAGCATATTCTGAAGGCGATGATGTTGTAGTTTATGATCCGGAACAACGCAAAGAAGTGCGCTTAAATTTCTTGCGTCAACAATCTTCAAAAGCGGCCGGACAGGCGAATATGTGTTTAGCTGATTTTATAGCACCTAAAGAAAGTGGTATAACAGACTATATTGGTGCGTTTGCTGTAACAACAGGGATACGTTTAGATGAGCGTGTCGCAATTATGCAAGAGCGTTTAGATGACTATCAGGCTATTATGATAAAGGCTTTAGCCGATCGTTTAGCTGAGGCTTTAACGGAATATGTTCACATGCGTGTGCGCCAAAACTATTGGGGATATGCGCCCAACGAGCAGTTTTTGGTAGAAGACTTGATTCATGAAAAGTACCAAGGGATACGTCCGGCACCGGGCTATCCGGCTTGTCCTGATCATACCGAAAAGTTAAAATTGTTTAGTTTGGTTGATCCGGATTGTAAAACAACGATACAACTTACAGAGTCATTGGCGATGCATCCTGCGGCATCGGTTTGCGGATGGTTCTTTGCGCATCCGGAAGCCAAGTATTTTGGAGTTGGTAAAGTTTATAAAGACCAAGTGGTTGATTATGCAAGTCGTAAAGGAATAAGTTTGGAAGAGGCTGAAAAATGGCTTCGCCCAAACTTGAGTTATGATTTGTAATTCCAACCCAACTATACACGCAACCGGATTATTCTGCAAGATTCGATTGGTATAGTTTCCGAAGAAATACTATTTTTACGCTATGTACGGAGCAGCAAGTGGATTCTTATTTATGAAATGGACCGACCTAGTGGTTACTCCATTCTATATTTACTTGTTCTATCGGATTGTTGCCGGTATTATTGACAAATTCCATCCCGACCCCGAGCTTCGAAAAATTCTACTACGCGCTTATTGGATTAAAGTAATTGGTTCTATTGCGGTATCTTGTATTTATGAATTTTATTATAAAGGAGGAGATGTGGAAGGATACTTTTGGGGTTCGCGCGGTATTTACGAGTCGTTGTTTGAAAACCCGCTGGTTTCGTTTAAACTATTATTTATATCGCCAAAAGAAATTTTAAAGCTGCAACCCACCGATCCGGATGGTGCAGAGATACTGCGGTATATTTATTCGCGCCACTTTTTTAATACACAAGAGTTAACGGCGATTCAAGTTGCGGGATTTACTTCTTATTTTAACATGCACACCTATACAGCCATGGCTTTGTTTTTTGCCATGTTTTCGTTTGCCGGTAGTTGGAAAATTTTCTTTTTGATGATTGATGAATATCCGATGTTGAAAAAAGAAATGGCGGTGGCTTGTTTTTATATTCCTTCGGTGGTATTCTGGGGTTCGGGGGTACTCAAGGATCCGATAACCTATGGGGGGGTATGCTTTACGATATATTACATTTTCGACATTTTCGTGAAGTACCGATTTACCTTATTTAAGGCAGCCTTTCTAATACTAAACGTATTCTTAGTGTTATTGATTAAGCCGTATATCTTCTTGTGTTTATTACCCGCGATAATATTGTTCGTACTCTTAACCAATGTGCGTAAAATCAATTCTCCGGTTTTAACAGCGATGTTCTTACCGTTTCTTTTGATTTTGTTTGGAACCATGACCTATCTGATGGCGAATGCCTTACGAGAGGAGTTGGGTCGTTATGCCTTAACTAATATTACTGAAACCATGGAAAGTTTTCAGGTATGGCATGCTGCAGAAGCAAAACTGTCGGGGGGCTCGGGATATACGTTAGGCGATATGGACTATTCCACCTGGGGTATTATTAAGAAATTTCCACTTGCGATTAATGTAACCTTCTTCCGGCCATATATTTGGGAGGCACGTAAACCTGTAATTTTTATTTCTGCGTTGGAGAGCTTGTTCATTACGCTTTTTGTAATTCGAATTATGTTCAGTACCGGTATCAGAGGCTTTTTTAGAACCATGTTGAGCGATCCGTTTATCTTGTTTTGTATGATGTTCTCCATCATTTTCGGATTTGCCGTAGGTATGAGTAGTTATAATTTCGGTGCTTTAGTACGTTATAAAATTCCGTGTATGTCGTTTTTCGTAATTGGGTTATACCTCATCAATTACCGTGAAAAACTACGAAGAGAAAATAAATTAAAAGCGAAGCAGGCGCTCAAACTGACTTAGTCTGGATTGAATGGTATAGCGCTCGTAAATGGTTTCTTTGCCGGCGGCGCCTAATCTTTTACGTAAGTCGGCATCTTGAATTAAGCGACTTAATTTTTCTTCCCACTCTTCCGAACTATTGGCCAAGAAGCCGTTTACGCCATCCTGAATCACTTCTTTATTCATACCCACGCCGGTCATAACCGTGGCTATGCCCAAGGCCATGTATTGAATACCTTTCATGGCGCATTTTCCTTTTGACCATTCATCATCCGGCATGGGCATAATTCCAATATCGAACGTGTTAATAGTAGGCACTTCATTTTCGCTGGTCCAACTTATGCCTTTTATTTGTAATGCTTCGTTGAAGTAATTGCCATCGCCCAATAAAGTAAAGCTAATAGCTTCGCCGAAACGTTGTTTGAGTTTAGTAAAAACCGGAATTAGTAATTCAAAATACGGAACTGTAGTCGGGCTTCCGCTCCATCCAATAACCACTGTGTTTGCTTGGTGTTCGGCCGGTACATAGATATTGCGATCTATGGTAGAAGGAATAACTTCTACTGCTTTATTGAACGAACGGGCATAATCAGCCAAATAATTATTACCGGCAATCACCCGATCGGCCAATTGAATAATCGACTTGGTTTTTTGTGGTGATTTTAGCCACAACCATTTTTTATTTCCTTCCGAAACATTGGGAAGCCAAATGGCATCATCAAAATCAAAAATAATTTTTTTGCCGGTCCATTTAAACAAGGTTTCAAAGAATGCCCCACCCATGAAGTACGCTTCACGTTGTATAAACACCACATCGTATTGCAAGGCTTGTACTACATGCAGCAAGCGTTTTAAAAAATACGCAATTAATAAATATGCTTTAGTGAACAAGTGGCCCGGAGCATAAAAGACCTTGTCTTCTTTGGCTGTAATTAAATAAGCCAGTTTACAAACAAACCCTTTTTGTTCTAAATAAGGAATATATTGTTCAAAGCGATAACGTTGTGCCGGAGAGCGATTGGGGCGATGTGGCGCAATAAATAATACACGAACACTTTTCATTACTTGCCGGCAGTTAGTTTTTCGTAAAGGTATTGGTATTTTCGAATTCCTTCGGCCAAACCATAAAAAGCAATAGCACCGTTTCGAATTTCTTGTGGATCAAAGCTATCTTTTGCAGCAACAATAGCATCGATAGTGGCTGTCATTTCCGGCTCACTAAATCCTTGTAACACATAACCCGCTTTATATTTTTCAACGATGCTGGCCGTATCACCTACTCCGGCATTACAAATTAATGATTTGCCTAAAGCCATTATTTCACCTTGTTTGGTAGGTGAAGAAGCTAGTTTAGAATATGCTTGCTTAATAAAAAACAACGAATAAGTACAAGCAGCAATATAATACGGAACTTCTTTGCGATTAGCGAAACAGATAATTAAACGTTCGCGATCAATGCCAAGCGCATCCGATTCTTTATAAACCAATTCAGGAGGTTCGGGCGTTACAAATACAAAATTGGCTTTAGGATAACGGACTAAAAACAATCGGAAAAATTCCAACATTTCAGTCAACAAATACCATGTACCAATTGATCCTATATAAGAAAGCAATGGCGCATCAGTTGGTTGAAGTGAATGTTTTAAGGCTTGCAACTTTTCTTTATTCAACTGCTTTTCATCAAACAGATTGGTATCAACGCAACAAGGAATAACTTCAATTGAGGGTTTTACTTTTAAGTTGGTCCAGCTGAGAATTTCATTTTTACCAGATTCGGTTAAGGAAACCACATGATCGGCGGTTTCGAAGAAGGCCCGTTCTTGTTTTTTAAAGAAATTATAAATGTAGCGATAAACAGGATTGCTCAATTTCCAGATACCGCCATCGATACGTTCATCGGCCCAAAAGCCACGCATATCAAACAAAAACGGCACATTCATTTTTCGTTTCATGTGCAAGCCAATCAGGGCGGTTAAATAACTGCGGCAATGTATTAACTGAAAGGCTTGTTGACGATGCAAGGCTTTAACTTTAAAACGTAAGCGCAGTAAATCGTAAACGGTTGATAACACCGGAGGACGTTTACTGTAAAAAAATGGAATCCAAGTGATGGAAGCCGCTTTAACGATAGCGGAGATGGTTAAATGCAAGGACTCAAAACGTTCGGGCTTTTCGAAACTGATAATGGTGATTTGATAACCGGCTTTAGATAAGCCTTGCAAATAAGGTAATATTTGCGATTGTCCTAACGGGTCGGTTAGTCCATCATAAGTCAAATAACAAACGTTAATCGGTTTAGTGTTCACTTTTAATCAATTTAAAACGCCGGGCAAGTTGATACAAAAATACGGCAGCAGGAATGAGCATCAGCACATCGTTCTGCATAAAATAGCGAATTTCGGTATCGCGGTAAATGAAGGCTAAAATCAAATACCAAATGCAAAGAAACACAAAAATAATTCGACACAGTTGTTTCAATTCAAGGGCTTCGTTTTTCATGAGCAGTAAGCCTAAAAAGCCAAGGAGCAACAACAATGTTCGATACGAAAACAACAAGCGCCCCATCCACAACACCAAACCTTTACGGTTAACCAAATTAAATTTGAAGAAACACTTTTGCAAATTCATAAGCGGCACCACTAAGTACACGCGCCATGGATGTGCTTTAATTTGATGAGCTTTTAGTGTATCGAAAATGCTAACAATTTCAGCATTGCAATTGGGGTTGTGCATTAAAGGTTCTTTCCAATAGCCTTGAAAAAAACTAATTCCCGACGAGCAATGTTTTAATAAGTATACGCCTTTACGAATTAATTGCGAATCTTGCGGACAAGTATAGGCCACTTGTGGAAAGGTAATGGCAGTATCATTGGTTATGATTTGTGTAAACTGCGGTTCGATTTGCGTTTGCATGGTATTCATCCAATTCCAAAAGGCATACACATCATAGGTATAACAGGCATCATACGAGTCGGTATGTCCGTCTTGAAAGAGCACAAAACGCTGGTGTAAAAAATAATTTCGTGCAGGCCATATACCATAACACAACACAACGGTAGTACCAAGAATAATAATGCGTTTAAGTTTATACGTCCAATCGGCTTTTGAGAAAAACGTAACTACTAAAATTGCCGGCACTAATAGGATAACCTGAAAGCGGCACAAGGCACCTAAGGCAAGCGCCATACCACCAAGAACCAATTGGTTTTTATTTTGAATGAGGTAAAATCCTGAAATCATCAAAAACAAACTGAGCTCTTCGGAGTAGGCAACCGGAATCCAAACGATTACAAAGGGATAGCACGCATATAAAAACGAAGCCAATAAGGCAATGGCTTGTTTGCTTGATGCTTTTAAAACAATTTTATACAGCATCCAAATCACCAACAGGTCTAAGAACAATTGCGTCCAGGAAGCCCATAAAAAGGTGTGTGGCAAATCTTTACCGCTGAGTAAATAAAAAAATCCGAGGAAGAACGAATAAACCGGAGCGCGATTAAAATAGGCGCCGGCATCGTTTAAGGTAACGGTGTATTCGCCATGTTCCCACCAATTGATAAACGAATACATCCAACTCATGGTATCGTTATCCTGGTGAATATTGGTTCTACCAAAATAATACTGCGCGCCGACTAATACGAACAACAACCGCAGCACGAAGCCGAAGAGGAGCACATGAGAA
>JAHEYX010000360.1 GCA_023251415.1 Chitinophagales bacterium | reverse complement strand
AACCGCCCAAAACTACCCAATCATCCACTTCTATATGTCCGGCCAAATTAACATTGTTGGCCAGAATACAATTATCACCAACCACACAATCGTGCGCAATATGTACATAGGCCATTAAAAGGCAATTGCTGCCCACTACAGTTTTTCCTAGTGCTTTGGTACCACGGTTTATGGTAACACATTCGCGAATAGTAGTATTATCACCAATGATGGCTAAGGTGTTTTCACCTTCAAATTTTAAATCTTGTGGAATAGCAGAGATAACGGCTCCCGGAAAAATACGGCAATTTTTACCGATACGTGCACCTTCCATAATCGTCACGTTTGATTCAATAACGGTTCCTTCGCCAATTTCAACATTTGCGGCAATAGTAACAAAAGGTTCTATCACTACATTTTTAGCAATTTTGGCTTGCGGATGTATGTAAGAGTACGGTTGATTCATGAATTAAACGCTTCTAAAAATTAAATATTCAATTGTTGTTCTTGATATAAACTATGTTAAACGCCTTCCTTACGAACGATTTTAGCCACCAATTCAGCTTCAGTCACTATTTTATTGCCTACATAAGCAGTGCCTTTCATTTCACAAATACCGCGGCGAATAGGACTCAACAACTCTAATTTCAACAACAAGGTATCACCCGGAATTACACGATTTTTGAAACGTACTTTATCAATCTTCACAAAATAGGTATCGTAATTTTGCGGGTCTGTAACAGTGCCCAGTGCCAATATACCACCGGTTTGCGCCATTGCTTCAATTTGCAAAACACCCGGCATTACAGGATTTCCAGGGAAGTGACCTTGGAAGAAATGCTCATTAAAAGTAACATTTTTTATTCCCACCACATGGTTTTCACTCATTTCAATAATCTTATCGACCAATAAGAACGGGTATTTATGCGGTAATGATTTTTCGATTTCGCGAATATCAAAAATCGGCTTTTTGTTTGGATCATAAGCCGGAACAATATTGCGGCTTTTAGCTGATTTAATATACGCTTTAATTTTTTTAGCAAACTCCACGTTACTGGCGTGACCCGGACGGCTGGCGAAAATTTTTCCTTTAATTGGCGTACCAATCAAGGCCAAATCACCTAAAACATCCAATAGCTTATGACGTGCAGGTTCGTTTTGGTAACGCAATTGCACATTATTCAAAATACCTTCTTTTTGAACCGCAACACTCGGACGGTTAAACAAAACCGACAAACGTTGTAATTCTTCTTCACTTACGGCTTTATCTACCACAACGATAGCATTGCTCAAATCACCGCCTTTAATCAGGTTATTGTCTAGTAAATGTTCTAATTCGTGTAAAAAACAGAAGGTACGAGACGCTGAAAAACCATCTTTAAATTCTGAAATATTGTGTAAAGTAGCATGTTGTGTACCTAATACCGGTGAATTATAATCAACCATTACCGAAATCTGGTAATCTTCGGCCGGAACAGCAATCATTTCTACCTTTTTAACCGGATCGGTATATTGAACGGTAGAATGAATTTGAAAATATTCACGAATAGCATTTTGCGCTTCAATACCTACGCTTTCTAAGGCTTGGGTAAAGGGTTCGGAGCTGCCATCCATAATGGGTACTTCAGGGCCATTTACTTCGATCAACACGTTATCCAATTGCATTCCAACTAAGGCAGCCAATGAATGTTCTACTGTTGCAATGCGCACACCGTTTAATTCTAAAGTCGTACCACGTGATACATCCACAACTAAATCGGCATCAGCATTAATGATTGGTGAATCGGGTAAATCCACGCGTTTAAATTTGAAGCCATGATTAGGCGGTGCAGGTTTAAATGTCAAAGTCACCTCTTTGCCGGTATGTAAACCAACCCCAGATAAGGTAACGGGCGCTTTTAGCGTCTGTTGAAAATCACTCATTTTTTGCTTTATTTTAAAAAACGGGTAAATATACTACAAAGTGACAATTCTAAAAGCAGTAATTCGGTGAAAGATGCGTAATTAACTAAGAATTTGTAATTCGTACCTCAAATTGGGGCATAAAAAAAGCCCCGAAGTTCGTTCGAGGCTTTTTTCAAGTGCTTTTTAACCTATTGAACCGTAAGTGTCAAGGTTACTGAATTTTTCAAGCCATCACGATTTACCACCGTGAAGGTGTACTTTTCAGTACCGGAAACGTTACGTGCCGTGCGGTCAATACTTTTCGTATAAGTATCGGCATTGGTTCCGCTTAAAGATTCACTGTAGATGCTGGTTTCGGCAGCACCATCCAACGATTGACTAACATCAAAAGTTTTTAACACATCCTTGTCTTCTGCTTTAGAAGCGGTAATGGCTATTTTAAACGATGCATTTTTAGCAATAGTAGCATTGGCTGAGGTATAACCACTTCCGGTTACAAATTGAATGTTTGGTAATTTGCCGGAATCTTTTTCACAAGAGCTGAAAGAAGCAACGGTTATAAGAATTAAAAGGGCAGCAATTATTTTTTTCATAAAATGATAGTATAAATTAATTTAATAAATAAAAAGAAAAGGTATTCGTTTATTCGAAACGAATTAAAATCAATACATTAACTAATACCGGCAGGTGGCGGAACGAATAAGGCGAGATGGATTTCGTCTCCATTCAAATACGCCTTTGGTGAAAGTTCAAATAAGAGCTGGGGATTTACCTTCGTAAATTCATTTGTGCCCTCGGGCAAAGCACCCAAGAGTAAAAAGACCGGTAAAGTATTGGTCACCGGTTTAACTCCTTTGGCTAATTGTTCGTTGCTTTGTTGCAGATCGGTTTCTTTGCTGTCGGCCAAGAGCTCCACTTCAATACCGGCAGCACTTTCATGAACGCTTTTAATATCATACAGTTCATTATTGAGCCACACTTCACGATCACTGAGGTGTTTAAACGCTTGCCATTGCTCTTTAGTAAATACTTTCGTTATACAACTTGCAGTACTGATTTTTTCTGCCTGTTGCTGTTGTTGTGCGTGAATTAATGCTATACCAATACCCCCTTGAACCATTGGGGCTACCCAAATGCTCAGTATTAATAGTAGAATGGTCGAATTGTAACGCCGCACTAGTTAAAGGTTTTGCGAATAGAAAGTACAAAGTTAATACCCTGATTGTACAATCCATAATCTTTTAATCGCGATAAATGGTCAGCGTAGCGATTGTTGGTTAAATTGGTAGCACTTACTCCCAATTGCCAATCGCCTTTTGCCTTTGGAATAGTTAAGCCCATGCTGCAATTGATTAAATAATAAGCCGATGAGGTGG
>JAHEYX010000359.1 GCA_023251415.1 Chitinophagales bacterium | reverse complement strand
GCTAAAACACTTTTACGGTGAATTCGATTACCGGCCATAACGAATCTACCATTATTGATTTCAACACCGCCAAGCACTGAACCTAGCAAGTAATCAACTACCTCATCAACACGTGATTCATTACGCACTAATTCATCATCATCGATATCATCCGGTACAACATAGTTTGGACGCTTCTCGCCTTTACGTATTCCACGTGGTGTTTGTCCACGTCCTATTGCAATGAAATTGACACCATCATTAGTAGTGAAGTCTCCTTCTTGCCAATCTCCTTGAGTAACTTGATCACCGTAATCATTAATGAATCGTTGATTGAATTGTAATTCTGCTTGCACATCACCAAGTAACTTAATTGCAGCTTTCTCGCTTTTACCAATCAACACCATCCCATCTAACTCTCCATTCACTTTTAACCATAATGGGATGAATATATCTGCATGCGTAGACTTGGCATGTCCACGTGGCCACTCTAATACGGCAAAAATGTTTTTGTCGGCAAGTATTGCTTTAGCATCTTTGACTTGAAAGCTCGCACAATCAGCCTTACAGTAATGCGGAAAATAATACCGGCAAAACTTATTGTAATCAGATTTAAGTGCCTTAATTCTTATTGCCTTAGTCTTGGCGGTTTCAGGTGCACCTACAGCGGTAGCGGTATGTATCTCCTGAGTCTTAACCTTCCAAAGCAATAACGCTTCTTGATTCTCTTTTTTGTTAGCCATTATTTTCAAGTTTAATTGCTGAAACGTTTAAGAATTCAGTGATGTATGGTGTAATTGTTTTAGCCATCTGCAAATCAGATTGCTGTAAATGTTCAGTGAATGCGATCATTACTTGAACATACTGAGGGAGCATCACATCCTTTTGCAAGAGCTGAATGCTTCGGATAATTTTCATCCTGGCATCTGCTTCTTTCGAAGTAGCATAACGCACCTTCTCTTCACGTGACTTGATCTCTTTATCCAAGGCCAAAAGCTCTTGATAAAGCCCAAGTACTACTTGTCTGCTGCTTACCTGTAGTGCTTCTTTCTGCTCTTTCCAGCCGTATACTTCAACCCATTTACACATTGTTGTTTCAGTTGTACCAACGTATGCAGCTATGTCTTTCTGCGTCATATCTGAGTTGATGTACAGTTGCTGTGCTAGGTTACGTTTAGCTTTTAAGGTTGTCTTTTCAGTTGTTTTTGCCATCGTATTGTTTTGTGAGTGCCTCACAAAATTGACTTGAAAAATGAATTATAGCTTGACTTGCGTGCAACGTTAGTGCTGTGTTCCGCCTGTTTATATATATACTTCTAAAGTCGCTAAAGTGATTTTGATGTGTAATTAATGAGGAACACTTTTGCATCATAATTAAACAATAGAAAATGCCTAAAGCGAAGAAACATAGTTTTGTCATTAGCGATGAGTCAGTGAATGATTATGGTTTCATGGTGCGAACCGGAGGTATTGATTTGTCGTTTTACGAAAAGAATCCTGTTGTATTGTATGCTCATAATGATGACAGTGAGGGAGAAGATAAAGTGTTGCCGATCGGTAAGGGTACGGTCTATGTGAAAGGTACGCAGTTGATTGGTGATGTCGAGTTTGATCAGGATGATGATTTTGCAATTAAAATTGAGAAGAAGGTGGCTGGCGGTTTCTTAAATGCCACATCAATTAGATTTCTTCCGCTTGTTATTTCGAATTCAAATAACGATGCATCGGCCAGTACCGGTGGTGGGCCAATAAAGAATGAAATTGGTGTTGTGGAGAAATGCATATTACGTGAATTTTCAATAGTTGCACTGGGCAGCAACTTAAATGCTGTGCGCTTATGTTCTGCTGATGGTAAGTCAATTGATTTTTCAACAGCTATTAAACTTAGTTCAAACAATCAAAAAAATAACAACAAATCGCTTATGAAAGAACATCTTTTGTTGCTTGCATCTATTGCAGGCATTACATTAAAATCGACTGACGAGGCTGCTATGCAGCTTGAGCTTTCAACTGGCTTGCAAAAAATGGCTGCTGATTACAACAATTTAAAAAATCAATTAGCTGCTTTGAATAGCAAGAAGGTAAATGACTTGGTTGAAGCCGGAATCAAATCCGGAAAGATACCATTGGCCGCTAAAGCTGCCTTTGTGAAATTAGGCACTGAGAGTATGGAATCTTTAGAAGCATTTGTAGGCGCGACTAATGAAGCAGGTGGAGGTAATGATGCCGCCAGTGCTGCCGGTGCTGCTGCTGAAAATGCAAATCCTGAACAGGCTTCAATTGCTGCCGCTCTTCGTAATAATAATGGCTCCAGTGCTGCGGCTGAAAATGCAGATGCATCTAAAGATAGCGAATACATGAAGCTTTCAAAATCTAACCCTGCAGCACTTGAATTGATGGCCATTAATGAGCCGGCTAAGTATGCCAAGGTAGTTGCAGATCATAAATTACATTTCAATAAAAATCGTTCCCAAAAGTGGGGCTAATCTAGTGTAGATGCACGATAATTTAGTAACAATTGCCGGTGGTATAGTGGGAACTCTTATAGGGGTTTGCAAAATAGGTCTTGTAGCCCCTATTAAGGTTTCCGCATTATCAATGATAACTGTAGGACATAGCGTAGAAGTTTTGTTTTATACGTCAACCGGTGCAGTTACAAGCTATCTTATCAAACTAGGTTTAGACTATTTAATAAAGGGAAAAAATCCATTCAATAAACAAAATCCAGAATCAAACAATGAAACAACTTAAAACTTTAATGTTTTCGTTATTGGCCATCGCAATGAGCATTGTCGCATTTACGTCAATGAACGCAACGGCTTTCCTATTTAACTCTGTTATCGCAGCATCAGTTGCTATTGTATTACAAGCGACACCAATTCAAGCAGTAATGCTTATTGTCTTATTCAATGGAGTTGCTATTCGAACTACCAGTCGTTTTTTTACTACGTATTTAAGAAGTGGTTTGATTAAGGAGGTATGGATGACAGCTATTGATAATTATAAATGGTATAAGGACAATAGCTTCTTAAACGATGCCATTGATTGGAATGAATACGTTGGTGGTAACGGTACTATCCTAAATGGTCAAATTGCCGGTGCAGCACCTTCCATAGTTATAAATAGAAATAGCTTCCCTGCAACAATAAGTGATGCGTCAGCAGATACTCCTTGGCAAATTGGGTTAGATCATTACTCAACAGAACCAATTAGAGTTAGTAATTTAATTAAAGCGCAATCAAATTACGCTATAATGGAGTTGAAGACATCGGATGCCTTAAAAGCT
>JAHEYX010000358.1 GCA_023251415.1 Chitinophagales bacterium | reverse complement strand
GTTACATAAGGCAGGGCAACTCATAGTGCTTTGAATTGGATAAACGTTAATCCCTTGATTTAAATTAAAAGTAAATGTATCAGAAAAACAAAACTGGGTAGTATCATATACAACCAGATAATTATTGCCTTGACATAAATTAGTTGCTAAAACACCGGTGTCACCATTGCTCCATAAATAGCTTGGGGCACTCCCTGAATTACAAGCCATCAAATTACTTACACTAGCATACCCCATACAACCACTGCCACAAAGAGATGTATTAAATTTAGGGTTTTGTAATGGCTGGGCAAAACGCATCAAAAAACTTTGTGCATAACCACCGCTAAAATAATTGGAAGTCAGTTGTGCTGCTAATGAATTCGTATTGAGTAAAGAACTGTTGCCATCAAAACTTTGAACGGTTAATAAGTCATTATTGGAATTATGAGCTAATCGAATCGGAAGTTTTACTCCAAAAATAGCATGTAAAGTATCGCGACTTCCATTTAACACATTCAAATAGGTGCCCCACTGCAGCTTCACATTTTTATCAAAGATGTATAGTGCATTATCGTAAACACCGGTAAAAGTATTGTCAAAATATTTTTGGCAATCGTATTCTTTAGTAGGTATATCCTTAGAATAGGTTTCAAAAGAGACATACAAATTATTACAATCATCCGTTTTAATTAAATCATTATAAAAATTATAATATGGATAAGTGTAATAATAGTAATTGGGGTAATAATTAGTACTGAAATTAGCTCCTTCATTTCTACTTCCACCAAGTAGCGTACTCCACATAAGCTGGTTAGAGGAGTTAAATCTTAACAAAAACATATCATAATATTGATTTGTATTGTTATTATTTAAAACAGAATCGCAATACCCTGAAGTAGAATAAGCCTTAGTTGGTAAATTCGTAGAATTAGTCTTTCCAATTAAATAAAGATTGTTCGAATTATCAACCACAGAGGAGCAAATTTCATCAATGCCGTTTCCACCAAAATTAGTAGCCCATACGAGTTGGTTTGAAGAATTAAACTTAGCTATAAAATTGTCTAATGTGTTAGTTGTAGAGGTTGATGAAAAATAACCACCATTATTAACCGTTTGAATATTCTGCCCATTTGTATTACCATTACAATTGCCGGCTATAAAAATGTTGTTATTATTATCTATACTGACTGTTTTTGAATCGGCACTATTTAACCCATATAAAGTACTCCAAATTAAATTTCCGCCAGTATCAAATTTAGAAATATAGGCGTTTTTATTACCGGAGCCTATAATTGAATCTTTAAAACAACCTACCGGAAACAATTTTGGTAAATCCGATGAAAAAGTTGTTCCGGTAATTATTACATTATTTGCATTGTCTATTGCTAAATCATTAGCTACATCATCGTGAGAACCACCAAAATAAGTAGACCATAATAATTGCCCATTATTATTAAATTTAATCAGAAAAGCATCAGAATAATTCTTATTACCGTTAGTATTTAACACCGAATCATAATAAGACCCATTGCGCTTTAAATTTAAAAAAGACATATTGGTTTGACCGGTAATATAAATTGAGCCTAGTGTATCTGCTTTAATTGCGTTGGCAAAACTAAAAGTATTTGAGTATGCTGAATTGCTTCCAAAATATGTACTCCAAAGAATTGCTTGGTTTTTGTCAAATTTAGCTACTACAATATCACCTGATACATAATTTGAATAATATCCAATACCACTTGTATAAGTTGGATAGTTGGAAGTCCAAGAGTAACCGGTTATAAATTCATTATTATTTCTATCAATATCAATTGCCGCTATACCTTCATAATTCCCATATCCACCCCAAAAGGTAGCCCATATAAGTGTAGGATCTATAACTAATAACTGTTGCGTATTATAATTGGGTACTGCAAATTGAATTGATTTATCGCTATTGAGAATAAAATTCGAATTGGTAGCCTGTACGCCTTGATAACTTTGTGGAGCTAATTCCGTTATGTTGCCCAGACGATTTAAAAGTTGCAATTCACCTTTATTTGTTAAAACTACACTATCGGCTCCACTATATTTCATTCTGATTATTGACGGATTAACACCCGGCATAACTTCAAATGAATATTTAAAACTGGTATCGGTGACTTGTAGTAGTAGATTAACTCCCTTATAAATATCGATTACTTTTAAATCCGTATAAGCATGTAGACCAATAATTCCATCCTTTACATTTGAATTATAAATATTAATAGCCTCTTCTAATTCACCGGAAACTTGAATCGCAGCAGGATTTATAGTAGCATTTATAAACTGCAATTTAATTTGAAGGCAGGAGTCAATTAGTGGTTGATGTTTATTTTTAATGCTATCCTCACCTGAGGAATTAGCATTTTTTAATCGCTTTTGAATGTTGAACCAAATACCATCATTGGTAAATGAAATAGTCATACCGTTGTGCATGACATACCAGAAAACAGAACTACCAGTCGGAAGTTTACCTAGTTGTCCCCTATTTTCAATAAATCCAATTTTACGATGTAAATTTTTATTAACTGCCGAATTTGTCTCCTCTAAAGCGTAAGAATGCTGACCTAAAATCAATAAAAACAGTAGTATATAAAGTTTTTTGTATCTCATACTATAATTTGAAACAAAAATAACAATTTAAACTAATTTATTAAGTAGTAAGTATAACTATAAAAACAATTCGAATTAGGTCCATATTACCTACTGCAATTGAATTGATTTGATTCATTTATTATCCCTGCTCAATGGCATTTTTATAATCTGTCAGGTCTTGCAGTATAGCTTTTTTGAGTATGCCTTTAAAGAATAGCATAGGTAATGATTTTATCTTTGCCATTATACCTTGGGCTTGTGTTTCATGGGTACTTGTTAAAATAACTTGACTGCTGTTTGTTGTAATGGCCAAAGTTGTTAAGAAAATAAACCCATCCAATTCAGCTTTCGTTTTGTAGTAGTTATTTTCAACGACTTCAATAATCCCTTTATCAATAGCAGCAGGTTTACCAAAGTAAAGGCGCGTTTCCCGCCATTTTAAACCCAACAAACCGGATGCAGGTTCATTGAGCAGCTCTACCTTTTCGATACCACTAATGATGGTAGCAGCATTGGAGATATTAGTAATAACTGACCATACTTGATTTATGCTTCCATTAATGGTTATTTGAGCTTGGACGGTCATGGGTATTAGGGATTTAATTGACTTTCGTAAAAGGATTTTGTAGGATTAGCAGTTATTTATTAAGAATTGATTAATGAGGAATTT
>JAHEYX010000048.1 GCA_023251415.1 Chitinophagales bacterium | reverse complement strand
GAACTTACTATTGGCAACACGAGAAACAGTTGAAATATCGAGGTTGGTTCTATCGGCAATATCTTTTAGAATCATTGGCTTCAACGTTGTTTCATCGCCTGTTAAAAAGAACTGGTATTGTAATTCAAGAATGGTGCGCATTACTTGCATTAAGGTGTGTTGACGTTGCTTAATTGCATCGATAAACCATTTTGCCGAATCCAACTTTTGTTTAATGAACTGTATGGCTTCGCGTTGTTGCTTATCTTTTTTCTCTCCTTTATTATAATCCCGTAACATGTCTTTAAAGTTAGAGGAGACGCGCAATTCAGGAGCGTTGCGCGCATTGAGATTGAGAATTAGCTCGCCCTCATTATTGTGAATAATAAAATCAGGAATGATGTAGTAATCTAACTTACTGTTTTCATTATAACCACTGCCCGGTTTTGGGTTTAAGTGAATAATTTCATTGATGGCCAGCTTTAGTACTTCTTCACTAACATCAATACTACGCGCCATTTTTTCGTAGTGTTTTTTAGTAAACTCTTCGAAATAATTGGTGATGATATCAATTGCTAAACGAATTAAAGGAGTGTGCGTGTCTTTTCGATTAAGCTGTAACAATAAGCATTCTTGTAAGTTTCTGGCACCAATGCCCGGCGGATCAAAGCTTTGAATAATGGTTAACATGTGTTCCAGCTCTGGTAACTCGGCACTTACATTTTGTGAGAAAGCCAAATCATCAACCATTGATTCTAGCGGTCGGCGCAAATAACCGTCATCATCTATACTGCCAATAATTTGATCTGCAATAATAAACTGCCGATCGTCCAATTCCATCAAACCCAATTGTTGCTCTAAATAGTCATGAAAACTGCGAACGATGGGCGCCGGAATTGTTTTATTGTCATCATCATCACTGTAATCATCGCCTTGTGTTTTATAATCCGGCACATCTATGTCATCATCACTTAAATAATTTTCGAGTTCAATATCTTCAGCAGAGGTTTCGGACTCTTCCTTTTCCATTTCTTTCTCGCGCTCGTCTTCTTTTAACTCCTGTTCAACTTGGGTTTCATAGATGTTATCTTCACCGGAAACGGTGTCTTCCAAGGCCGGGTTATTTTCCAACTCTTCTTTTATTCGTTGTTCAAGTTGAGCAGTAGGCACTTGCAACAATTTCATCAACTGAATTTGTTGAGGAGCAAGACGAAGGAGTTGTTTTAAGGACTGGGACTGAGAAATCATACAGGTTACATTCTATACGGCGCTAAAATAAGAATTTTGAAGCAAAGCAAAGGAAACAAATAGCTTGAACATATTGGTAGTAGAATGAATAAAACTTGTGGTATGATTTAAGTTTCATAAAGTAATTGGGTTGAAGTATGCGCTGCATTCAGTACTTTTGGGAAATTTTTACAACATGAATATTTTACTATTGGGATCAGGAGGACGAGAGCATGCTTTTGCTTGGAAGATAGCGCAGAGTAAGCGCTGTACAAAGTTGTATATAGCCCCCGGAAACGCAGGAACAATGCAATGTGGGGAAAACGTAAATTTGCCAATTAGTGATTTTGAAGCTATTGGAAAGTTTTGCTTAGCGCATGATATCACCATGGTTATACCGGCTTCAGAGCAACCGTTGGTGGATGGTATTTACGATTATTTTATTCAATCAAACGATTTAAAACAAATACCGGTAATCGGTCCATCTCGAGCAGGCGCGCAATTGGAGGGCAGTAAAGCTTATGCTAAGCAGTTTATGGAGCGGAACGGAATACCAACTGCAAACTATCGTGAGTTTACAAAAGCGACGTATGATGAAGGGGTGAATTATTTAAAACAACATGCAATGCCGGTTGTTTTAAAGGCAGATGGTTTAGCAGCGGGGAAGGGCGTATTAATTTGTAAAACAGTTGATGAAGCATTGAGTGGATTTAATGAAATGATACAAGCCGAGAAATTTGGTACCGCCGGACATACCGTTGTAGTTGAGTCGTTTTTAGACGGCATAGAATTAAGTGTATTTGTGTTAACCGATGGCAAAAATTATTGTTTACTGCCGACGGCAAAGGATTATAAACGAATTGGAGAGGGAGATACCGGATTGAATACCGGAGGGATGGGAGCTGTTTCGCCTGTACCCTTTGCTAGTAGTGCATTGATGGAAAAAGTTGAATTGAAAATTATACAACCGACGATAAGTGGTTTGAAAAAGGAGGGAATAGAGTACAAAGGATTTATTTACTTTGGCTTAATAAAAGTTGGAGATGAACCGATTGTAATAGAGTATAATTGTAGAATGGGAGACCCTGAAACTGAGGCAGTTCTACCGCGAATAACAAACGACTTGGTTGAATTGTTTGAAGCGGTTAAAGCGGAAAGATTGGGGCAAACCAGTATTGTTATTGATAAAAGGGCCGCGGTAACTATTGTTTTGGCTTCAGGAGGCTATCCGGAAGAGTTCGAGAAAAATAAGGTAATTGAGGGGTTGTTTTTAAACAAAGAAAGTATTATCTTTCATGCAGGAACAAAGAAAGAGGGGGAGACGTATTTAACAAATGGAGGAAGAGTGTTGATGGTTACCTCTTTGGCGGCTAATTTGGAAGAAGCGTTGCGCATTAGCAATGAGTCGGCCAAACGGATTAATTACGATAAAAAGTATTATCGATCAGATATAGGAAGGGATTTGGGCTTGAGTAAGTAAGATTTGAACAAAAAAAATTTGTGCAGCACGCAATTACAAAAGACCTTTGCCTTGTAAAGACAACCACGCGTTTTTACAGAAATCCTTAACTTCTGATAAACAAAAAAACTATGAAACTAACTATTCGATACTTATTGGTACTGTTGCTTTTTATGGTATTGGGTTATAAAGCCCAATCACAATCAGCAAGTTTTAGCATTGCCGCCCCCGGAACCTCCTACAGCGCAACGCATCAATGTAGTCCATTTCAGGCAACCTTGGTAAACACAAGTACATGTACTTATGATCAGGCTATTTGGACCTTACAAATTAATGCTTCAGGAAACTGTAATGGCCCTTGGGGTACATGGTCAACCCAAACTTTTAATGCGCCAACACAAGCCAATCCGGCTACGTTTACTGTTAACGCCCCCGGTGTTTACACGGTTAAACTAGAGCTTTATTTGGCAGGGGCATTGGTTTGTCAAACAACACAAAGTTGTATTTTTCAAATTTTCCCTAAACCAACGGCTAGCTTTACGGCGGCACCTTCACCAATTTGTGGTGGCGGTCAAGTAATTTATACACCGGTTGTTAGTGGTGGTACAGCACCGTTCAGCTATAATTGGAATTTTGGAGGCGGCAATCCCGCAACTTCTTTAGTCCTAAATCCTCCCCCTGTAAACTACAGTTGCAGAAGCCAGCCTTATAGTACCACATTCGTAGCTACAGATGCAAACGGATGTTATGATTTGTGGGTTGATCCTTCGGCGGTTTTAGCCCCATGTAAACCCAATGCAAGTTTTTCGATTACAAGTGGTAGCCCATGTAATGCACCTGCAACATTAGGTTTTAGTGCAAGTCCTTCACCTCCGGGCTATTCTTACCAATGGTGGTTTACACCGGCAGGTACACCCGCTTCCGGAGTGGCGAATCATACCGGAGCAAACATTTCACACACCTTTCCATCGATTTCATGTTATGATTTGCAATTGGTGGTTATAGATAATACTTCCGGTTGTAAAGACACCCTGAAACAATCAAATGCGGTTTGTGTGCAAGGCTTTTCGGTTTCCTCCTTTACAGCAAACCAAAGCACCATTTGTAATGGTCAGACCGTTTGTTGCACTTTGCATATTGTGAATAGCTCCGGCTTGCCACTCAACAGTTGCTTTTTTACTGGAACAGCGACACCGAACAGTGGATCCGGAACGAGTGCATCAGCTTCTTTTAACTCAATTGGTAATGGAGATTATGTTGGTTGCTTTACCCTAGCAGCCACAACGAATACGGTAACTTATACTATTTCAATTGGTTCGATTACCAACACGCAAAATGCTTGTAATATTACCTACAATGGAACAACAACTGTTACCGTTAAGCCATCTCCAGTAGCTCAGGTCAATTTAACGGCCCCCTATTTAAGTTCGTATTGTGCCCCGGCTCATAACTTCTGTTTTAATGCATCCATGCCTGGAGCAAATGCCGGAGCAACGGTAGAATGGTACCTTAACTCTGCCTATAGTGGACCACCTGCCGGAACAAATCCAAGTTCTTTTTGTCAATTTTTTACGGGTGTTGGGACGCACTTTGTTTATTTAAAAGTTTGTTTACCGGCGGCTGCCGGCGGCTGCTGTGCTTATGGATTGGATTCGGTGATTTTACAAAAACCTACCTTTACTTTTGTTGCTGATACCATTAGCGGCTGTGGACCAATTACAACGAACTTTACTGCTACTAGCCACAATTCTTCAGATTCAATCTATTTGTGGTACCCAACCGGCTTTCCTTCTTCTGTTGGCCCATTTGTAACTACAACCCAATTCTTTACTTATACCTATCCGGCAGGTCCGGATTCTTGTTACAGTCCGGTTTGTATTTCTATACAGAAAGCAGTAGGTACACCACCATTTGCCTGTACGGATACCTTTAAACGGTTGAAGTTTATTAAAGTTGGGCACAAGGTGACACCACATGTGGTTTTATCTCCTAATCGCCCATGTTTAAAAAAGGGAGTAGCTTGTGTTTCATTAGTTGATTCAATTCCCGGTTATCATTTCCCTGTAAAAGCAGGAACTTGTCCGGCGCAAATTTGTGATTGGTACTTTACTAAACCTGGTTCTATTACGCCTATTTTTCATAGTTTTAACTGTGATACGCCAAAGATTTGCTTTGCGGATACCGGTAAGTTTGATGCCTATTATCGATTCTGTATAGGAGGCTGTTGTGATACGGTTAAAGTAGATACCCCTATAATTGTGAGTGGTATTATTGCAGCGTTTACCGATTCGGTTCACTGTACTAGTGCCGGTCAACTTACTATAGGGCCACCAACCGTAACTTTCCATACTACTTATAAAATATACCCTCAACCAACCAGCGGAAAGGTGTATACACAAATGATATTTAATACCGTTGCTAATCCGAGCACCGGAGCACCACCTTATATAATTTATGACTCTTTAAATTACGGAACCCCCGCGAACCCGTTGAATCCGCAGTTTCACACCTATAATGTAAGTGCATTTCCACAAGCAGGTTGCTATCCGGTCAGTTTTGTGGTTTCCTATCCGCAAAGTGGTTGTCCAAATGATACTTCCACTCGTAATGTGTGCATTAACTCCATTACTGCCGTGCCACGATTGGTACCCTCGACCTCTAATTTTGTAATATGTCGTCACACTTCTTTAACCTTCAGTTCTGGAAGATCAAACCCTTCACATCCTGATATTGTTGAATGGAATTTCTGTGAAAACAGCACGCACTATCCGCCTAACCCAAGCAATGATACGCTTATAACGCACACCTTTGATTCTTGTGGTTTTTTCTGTGCTAAACTTTATATTTCCAATGCATCAGGTTCATGTAAAGATTCGGCAGAAATAACCGGTATTCGAGTAGTAGACTTTACACCAAACTTTGTATTAACCGGAGGAACCGGCTGTAACCCTTGTTTAACACTTACCAATAATACCACCTATTGCTTTACCAGCTTTGATAGTATTTATATTAATTGGAACACGCAATCGATACCACCTTTTAGTGATGTGCAGCATATAAATACCAACTTTGCTTCGATAACCCATTGCGTCACGAATGTGCAGCCGGGAGGAAGTCAAGTGTATTATGAATTATTTGAGTCACAAGGCCATTGTATGAAGTCGGGTTATATGAACTATAATACCGATGGGGTATTGGCCGACTTCTCATTATCGACAGATACATTAATATGTGCCGGTGTTCCGGTTACAATGACCAGTACTACGGCAGGTAATCCTTTGTTATCTGATTATGTTTGGAATATTGGTAGTGGAACTTGCGCAACAGCTCCGGTTCCTTATAATAATCCATCTTTACCGAATGTTGGTGTAACCACGGTTAACCAAACGTTCAATAGCCAAGGGTATTTTTATGTGACCATGTATGCCGGCAATAACTATTGTCGTGATTCAATTTGCAAAACAATACATGTACAAAATCCGGTAGCTTGTTTTACGATGAAGAATGACACCTTGACTTGTCCGGGATTGGATACCATAACTAATTGTAGTTACGGTGCAGCGGATTCATTAATTCTTACCTTTAATACGCCTAACGCAGGAGGAACAGGATTGCCATTATTTTATACCGCCTCCTATCCTAAGCCGTTCCCTACTAAATTATTGTTACCTGCAAAACTTCCTGGAGTTTATCAAGTTTGTGTATCCTTAATAAATTTTGGAGCCGGTTGTACAGACAGTATGTGTCAGACTTTGGTAGTTACTGGTCCTATTGGGCATATGGTTTCACAACAAAATGTTTCGGTTTGTGCGGGAACACCGGTTCAGTTCTGTTGGTATACTAACTCCTGGGCAAGTCCGAATGTAATTCCATGCGACTCATTACCGTTTAGTTTGCCGTATAATCCAAGCTATAATTATTGTGCGACGCATTATTTTTCCGGAATTGGACAATGTATTACGCAAATATGGATGCAAGACTCGGCCGGATGTTCTTATCCGTTATATGATACCGTGTTGGTTGATCGTCCACAAAGCGGATTTACCTGGTCAATAAATGGCGTTCCGGGAGCTAATGGAGCTTATTGCGGACCGGTGACTGTAAGTTTTTCAGATACTTCGCATCGTACAATTTATGCACTTGATCCGTTGTCGTATCATTGGACTTTTTACCATGGTAATGGCAGTGTTATTTCAACATCAACTCAAGTAAACCCGGCAATTACCTTCTTCCCTCCGGATACAATATCTGCTAAACTGGAAATAAGTTCGACCTATGGTTGTAAGGACACTGTATTAACAACGAATATTGTGCAGTTGCATCAAGTACCGATAGCTTCGTTTACTAACTATCCGGATACCTTATGTATAACGCAATGTTTAACCTACACCAATACTTCCATCAACCCGGAACCAAATGCCGGTTATACGTGGTATTATGATTGGACCAACCATACTCCCAATGCAACCACTACAAATGGAAGTTTCTGTTACAATACTGCCGGTATTTATAAAACCGTATTAATTGATAGTTCGATATATGGCTGTGTTGATACTAGTGCGGTTAAAGTAATTGATGTTTTGGCCAATATACAAGCCTTGTTTACTATCGCCAATGATACGCTTTGTGGTAATTCGGGAACAGCTTTCTTTAACAGCACATCAATACCGAATTCAGGCATCAGCTATTGTTGGAATTTTGGAGATGTTCCGGGCGACAGTACTACTTGTCATTCTACCGGAGCAAGCCCAACCCATGTTTATAATTTAGTTCCTGCAGGTAGTTCAGGCAATATCTTCCGTGTACGTTTACGCATACAATCACCGTTTGGCTGTATGGATTCTACAACACATAATGTATCCATATTCCCTAACCCGATTGCCGGTATAGCAGCATTGCCAACAACCTCATGTGATCCGTTGAATACAAACTTCACCGATGCCTCTACCTCTATTAATCCAATTGCAAATTACACATTGAATTATGGGTTGCCGGGAAGTACAAACTATAACAGTTTAAATCCAATTGGTGGAGCATCCGGACAGTTTCAATATACACCGGCAGGTAACTATACCGCAACTTATACGATAACCACCGGAGAAGGCTGTACTTCATCAACAACAATCAGCTTTATTGTTAATCCAAATCCGATTGCATGTGCCGGCGCTGATGATACAATTTGTAATGGTGATTTAATTAGCATTGGTTGTCAACCGGTACCTGGCTTACAATACGGCTGGTACAGACCTGTTTCAGCAACTTATTTTACACCAAGCAACACCGTTGCACAACCGGTAGTTCATCCATCATTACCAATGGATTTCTGCTTGAATGTGGTAAACCAGTTTGGTTGTCAAGATACGGATTGCGTAAATATTTATGTATGGCCTTTGGTTACGATGACAGCAGGAAGAGACTCGAATATTTGTTACGGTCAACCAATTACTTTATGGTCAAATGCCATTGGACCGACCATTGGAAATTATCATTGGCATAATTTAAATGGCACCTACAGTTCAACTCAACAAAACATTACGGTAAGTCCGTTGCATAATGAAACGTATACGGTTGCCATTCAAGGGCCATGTAACAGTGACAGTACAGATGTTTATGTGAATGTTTACCAACCACCTCCTGTTACCTTAGAGCCTAGTGCAACCATCGTTGCCGGACAGCCTTATAGTATATTGGCGGTTGGTGTAGGAACGGCGCAATGGTTCCCTAACTATGCCATTAATTGTCCAACTTGTTTGAATCCAATTGTTTCGCCTGAAGTAAATACTACCTATCATGTGGTATTAACTGATGCGCACGGTTGTGTTGATTCGGCAGAAATTTCAATTACGGTTTTATGTGATCGAACAAACGCAGTTTATGTTCCGAACGCCTTTACACCTTCTAAGCCGGGTAAAAACGACCATTTCTATGTGCAAGGAACCGGTGTTAAAGAAATAAATTACTTACGCATTTATAACCGCTGGGGTAATTTAGTTTTCAGTACCGAACATATTGCCATCAATAAACCGGAGTTGGGTTGGGATGGTAATTTTGGCGGCAAAGAAATGAGCAGTGATGTGTTTATGTATCAAATGCAAGTAGAGTGTTCGAATGGAACAATATTCCCTATTTCAGGTAATTTCACGTTGATACGTTAATTTATTTTTTACTTTTACAGTCGGTTATCCGGAAACGGGTAACCGATTTTTTATGTTCAAAAAGATACTTTCGGATTCCTTTGTTTATGGTACGGCACGTGTTTTAATGATGGCTGTAAGCATGTTTATGGTGCCAATTTACAGTCGGCACTTTTCGAGAGCGGATTATGGTATTATAGAAACATTTAATATGTTTATAAACTTGGTAATGTTAATATTACCGTGTGGAATTTCACAGTCTATATTTCGATTGGTATATCGCATCAATGAGCATGCAGATAAGAAGGTTTTTTTCTCAACCATTCTTAATTTTTATTTAATTGTTGGAGCAATTTTCTTAGCCATTAGCTTATCGTTTCACGCTTTTTTTACTGAATTGTTGATTGCAGATAGTCATTATAGTAAATTGTTTATCGCTTCTAGTATTGCTATTGTATTTCAATTATTAAACAACTTCAATTTAGATATTTTACGTAGTCAGTTTCAGAAGCTCAAGTACTTGTTTATTTCAGTTGGTTCAATTGTACTGTTAGCAAGCGGAGGTATTTATACGGTACTGGTATTAAAGTGGGGAGTTAACGGGTTCTTTTATGCAGCGGCATTTACACACGTTACGTTTTTTTGCATCGGTTTTTTGATTAATTCAAAGTGGTTTAATTTTTCATTTTCAAAGCAAAAGATTGTTGAATTATTGCGAATAGGGTTACCCTTTATTCCGGCCGGTTTGAGTTTAGTATTGATGAAGTTTTTGGATCGAATAGTGGTACAACGGGTAATGGGCGATAGTTCAAATTCGGGGTTGGATTATTTAGGGGTTTATGCCATGGCTATAAAAGTAGTAGCGCTTTTTGAAGTGGTGGGTCAAGCATTTGCCGGGGCTTGGTTTCCTTGGGCTATGAAGATTGCGGAAGAGCCAGAGGCTAAAAAAACATATAAAGAACTGTTTTTAAAAATCTTGGTAGCGCTTTGTCTTTTGACCTTGATGTTTGCTGCTGTTTCAAAAGTTATTTTGCATGTATTGGTTGATAAGAAGTTCTGGGATGCCGCACCGGTGATATTTATGTTGTTATTGGGGTCAATGTTAAATTATACGAACTATATCATTGGAGTAGGAATATATGCATCCGGCAAAACAAAATTTGTGTCGCTTCCACCCTTAGCCGGAGGGATTGCTAACCTCTTGTTTTGTGTAGTGTTGGCTAAGTTCTTTGGTCTTCAAGGGGTGGCTGTTAGTGTGGTTTTGGGAAGCGGAACCTATTTAGCCGTTTCGTATTATTTGTCGGAAAAAGTTTATCCGATTCATTTTGATATTTGGAAAGGCTTGCTTTTAGTTACCTGCTTATTCTTAAGTTTGTTGGCTATTAATAAAGTAGATCAATTATCGCCAACAGTAACCGTTTCAGAAGTGCTTTATAAAGCCGCCATTTGTGCAGGGATATTTGCCGTGGTTTATAATTTGAAAGTCTTTGATTTAAAATCGATTTTATTGACCGGCAAGAAAATGCTTTTACAAAAACTTAAACGAAGCTGAGATGTATATTTTTTGGATACTTGTTGGAGTCCTTGTAGTTGCAGTCGTGTTGTTTACTATTCGATTCTTCCTTAATTTTTATAAGTATAATTTTAAGCCGCGTTATTTTTCCGGTTATGCCATGGAGTGGTATCCCGAAGCGCATAAACGAAACTGGTTCAGTGAAACACCTGATTATTACTATGCAAGTTTTGAAAAATGTATACACCACAATGCGTTTGATGCGGAAAACAACATCAAGGTAAAAATAGGAAATGAATTGTATGAACATCCTGCGATGACTGCAGAGTGGAGTATAATTCACTATGAACGCTATTTAACGAGTGGCAACGAAAAGGATTTATCAGTGTTTTTAGTTCATGCCAACCAATTGTTAGCGGATTTGAATTATGATGAAAAAGGAGCTGCTGTTTGGTATTATCAATTTGATTTAGGAGATGAAAAAGCACCGTTCTATTCAGGCATCTCACAAGGGATGGGGATAAGTGCATTGATAAGAGCCTATCAACATACTCAAGAGGATACCTACTTGAAAGCAGCCATAGCGGCATACCAATGGATGATACGCCCCTTTAAAGAGAGTGGTTGTTTATATCACGACGAAGCCTATGATTGTTGGTTTGAAGAAGATACACATGGAACACATATTTTAAACGGGCATGTTTTTTCTTTGTTTGGACTCTATGATTTATACCGCGTTACTCAAGACCCCGAGGTTTTGAATTATTTTGAAAGAGGCTGTAACAGCATCATTGCCAATCAACACAAATTCGATCTGGGTTGTTATTCGCAATATGCCGAAAGACCGGCAATGCCTGCGAATAACTCCTATCACTTGATTCATATCGTTCAAATGCGCGTATTGGCGCTATTGACCGCTAATGCTGCATTGCAAGAAATTGCAGACCGCTATCAAGCGTATTATGATTTACCGAAGTATAAGGCACAGTTATTTGTATTTTTGTTAAAACATGCCATTGCTACCAAATTGAAAATAAAAAGCGCCTAGCATGAATCAAAAAGTAAAAACGGTAAAGCTGATTTTTCATTTTTGGGTATTGTTTCCCTTAGTGAAGTTGATGCAATTGTATTTTACTTTGCGCGGTTTGTTTCCAAAGAAAAGACAACGAACCATTTTATACTTAGAATCGCTTCCCATTGAAAATGCAGGGTATCAATACCGCAGTTACAAATGGAAACAAGAATTGGAAAAACTGGGTTGGAATGTAACTGTAAAAACGATAATTGCCGACAAGAAAAAGTATGATCAACAACGCTTCGAATCAGACTTGATAGATTATATCATTTTAGCTATGTGGAAACGATTTGGACAAGTGCTGTGTGCCGGTTCTTACCATGCGGTTGTGGTGAGAAGAGAACTGTTGCAGTATAACGATTATGGTCATTTGTTTATGGAGCGTTTACTTAAAGCAGTAAACCCCAATTTAATATTGGATTTTGATGACAATATAGCAGCAGCGAAAGGAGAGCCTCGAACTATTAAAAATGCTGTTGCGCGTTTGTTGTTGGAAGACGGAGACAAATTTTTACAGACCTTAAAATTTTATAAAAAATTCATTGTTGGTAACAAAGAATTGGAACGGTTAGTAGTGGATCAAGCCCCTCAAACAAAGCCCGGCCAAATTTTATTTATACCTACTTGTGTCGATTATAATCAATATCCGGTTAAGCACTATTTACCAAGCGCCGAATTGAAGATAGGATGGATTGGAGGCGTTGGAAACCTTCCTTATTTAGACCTGTTGCTACCGGCTTTAGTAAAAATACATCCTGAAACGCCGATTCGTTTAGTGGTAATTTCCGGCAAAGATTATATCCCGAAACTAGAAGTGCCATTTGTGATTGAGAACCTGCAGTGGTCATTAGAAACAGAAGTCAATCAATTGTTAGGGATAGATATTGGGGTGATGCCACTTCCGGCAAATGAAATGACGAGTGGTAAATCGGGATTTAAACTGTTGCAATACATGGGATTAGGATTAGTAGCCATTGCTGATGGGGTTGGAATAAATGCTGCAATAGTTAACAACGGCGTAAATGGTTTTTTAGTAGGGCAAGCGCATGATTGGTATTCGGCATTCAAGCAATGCATCGCACAAAAGGATAATTGGCAAGCCATCGGAGCTGCCGCACGCAAAACAGTTGATCAGACCTATACCTTTGAAGCGAACCGAATAAAGTATAGTCAATTTCTTGAAAATATAATAGAATAAGAAACAGCTTTTATTAGTTTTGCCAAGCAACCTTAATTGCAAAACACGAAAACACCTTATGGCATTGCGCATCTGCATCATTTTAGATAATACATTGGCTCATGATAGAAGGGCATATACTGAAATTAAAGCTTTAACCGAAAAGGGGTATGAAGTGGATGTAGTATGTATGGATGCGTTGACGGCAGACGCTGCCGGGTTGCCAATACGCATTTTCCCAATTATTAGTACATTAATCGGAAGCATCAAGCAATACCAATATCCCAAGCAATTGGCACTCCGCATACTAAAGGAAAAGTATGATGTGGTACATTGTCACAATTGGGAGATGTTGCGAATTGGGGTTCAAATGAAAAAGATGCAACCACATTTATTATT
>JAHEYX010000357.1 GCA_023251415.1 Chitinophagales bacterium | reverse complement strand
CAAAACGTATTGCTCAAGAATTAAAAGACGGCTATTATGTAAATTTAGGTATCGGAATACCAACGTTAGTAGCCAACTATATTCCTTCTGATATAAGTGTCATGTTTCAAAGTGAAAACGGTATCATGGGTATGGGACCATATCCAACAGAAGAAGCCATTGATGCAGATTTAATTAATGCTGGTAAAGAAACCGTAACAGTTGTTCCGGGTGGAGCATTCTTCGATTCAGCCGAATCATTTGGTATGATTAGAGCCGGAAAAATTGACTTAACTATTTTAGGAGCAATGGAAGTCAGTGAAAAAGGGGATATCGCGAATTGGAAAATTCCGGGTAAAATGGTGAAAGGGATGGGTGGAGCAATGGATTTAGTTGCTTCAGCTAAAAATATCATTGTAGCCATGATGCATACCAATCCTAAAGGAGAAAGTAAAGTATTGCCGCAATGTACTTTGCCGCTTACCGGTGTAGCTTGTGTAAAACGTATCGTAAGTGATTTAGCGGTTATGGACATTACTCCCGAAGGATTTAAATTGATAGAACGTGCTCCGGGTGTTACAGTCGAAGAAATAATCAGTAAAACTGCCGGTAAGTTAATTGTGACCGGTGAAATTCCGGAAATGACCATCTAAGCGCGCTCGAATGAATAAACAAACTCCGTTTTGGCTTTTAACGTGTGCTGTCATTTGCGGATTAACTCTTCCAGTGCTTTTTCGTGATGGTATGTTTATGGACGCCATCCTTTACACCGCGGTTTCAAAAAATTTAGCAAATGGAATTGGAACATTTTGGTTTCCCAAGTTCAGCTATTGTGGAATCGGCGGACTGCCGACCTTTCACGAACATCCTCCTTTAGTATTCGGAATTCAAGCATTGTTCTTTAAACTATTAGGGAACAGTATTTATACCGAACGCCTCTACACGGTACTCACCGGCCTTTTTTGCATATTATTAATGGTCTATATTTGGAAAAAGGTAACTAAACCTGAACAGCAAGCGCTAGGCTGGTGGCCACTTTTACTTTGGATTAGTATTCCGGTTTGTTTTTGGTCGTACCAAAATAATATGCAGGAGAATACCATGGTTTTATTTATTCTACTCTCTTTTGTTTTTTATTGGAAGGTGCAAAACAGCAGTCGTTTTACAATAGTACAATTATTTTGTAGCGCTTTTTTCGTTTTATTAGCTGCACTATCCAAAGGACTGCCTGGTTTTTTCACTTTAGCCTTACCATTTCTTTATTGGCTTACCATGCGTAAGATTACATTTAGCAAAATGTTGGTGCAAACGGCACTATTGCTGTTTTTTACGTTGGGAATGCTTGGTATATTATTATGGATTCCGGAAAGCAGCAAAAGCTTACAAACGTATTTCTTTAAACGTGTATTGCATCGATTAGCCCAAGATCCTACGGTGACTTCACATTTTTACATTGTTGGTCGTTTAATAAGTGAATTATTACCGTCGATTGCTATTACTTTAATCGTAGGATTTGTTGCTTTTCGTAAGTTTAAAATCAGACCTAGCAATGAACAAGTTCGTTTGGCCTTGTTCTTTATAAGTATAGGATGTTGTGGGGCATTACCGATCATGCTCACTATGGTTCAAAAAGGATTTTGCTTTGTGCCCGCCTTACCGTTTTTCGGTATTGGATTGGCATTACTGGCATCGGAAGGCTTAGCCGTATGGTTTCAACATGTTCAATTCAATGGGCTGCATAAAACGCTTACCGCTATTGCTATTGTGCTGTTAATTGGCGTAGGAGGAGTAACCTATTATTTACACGGCACAATATGGCGGGAAAAGGAAACCATGCATGATATACATGCCTTCGAAGGCATTATTCCTGCCAATACGGTAATCGGCGCAGTTGATACCGCATGGAGTGATTGGACCTTAGAAACCGGCATGATGCGCTATAACAGTGTAAGTTTGGTAAATAATTCAAATCAATTCGACTATTTCTTAGCAGCAAAACCATTAACCAAGCCGGTTCCGGAAGGTTTTGCATTACTTCCATTACCAACAGTTAAGTATGACTTATACCGTCGAATTCAGCATTAGACTTCAGCTTTTAATTCCTTGAAGTTTAAATAATAATATACACATTTCTACGTTAGGAACAGTATTGTCCGAATCCATTATTCTCTTTAACTTGTAGACATAATTTATAACATGTTTAAACGACTGCTATACCCCGGCTTATTGGCGATACTTGCTGTATCAAGTTCAGCTGTTTCAGCGCAAGTGGTACGAAAATACAGTAACGAATTTTTATCCATTGGTGTTAGCGCCCGTGCTATGGGTATGGGTTATACACAAGTTGCTTCGGTTTCAGATGCCACAGCAACGTATTGGAACCCTGCGGCTTTAACCGGCATTGATGGAAATTTACAAATGGCATTAATGCACAGTGAATATTTTGGAGGTATTGCAAAATATGATTTTGGATCGGTTGCTTTACCTTTAAAACAGCCATCCTATGGTGCAGGCAAAAGCTACTTAGGGATTTCATTGATTCGATTTGCTGTAGATGATATTCCGAATACTTTACATTTGATTCAACCGGATGGAAGCATCAATTACGATAACATAACATCATTTTCAGCTGCTGATTATGCTTTTATGGGTAGTTATTCGCATGAGTTGATACATAGTCAAGATGACGAACAAATTTTGCGCGTCGGAGGTAATGCGAAAATTATACATCGCCGTGTTGGTGAATTTGCGCGCGCTTGGGGTTTCGGTTTTGATGCCGGTGCACAGTATTTTACCGGTGATTGGAAATTCGGCGCTACATTTCAAGATATTACTTCCACATTTAATACTTGGAAATTCAACTTTAGTGATGAGGATAAACAAATTCTTGCTTTAACTGGAAATGCAATTCCATCCTCTTCAACAGAAATCACCTTACCAAAATTACGCTTAGGTGCTGCGTATGATTTTACATTTAAAAAGGACTTCGTATTAATGCCAGAAATAGGTTTAGATATTACAACAGACGGTAAACGGAATGTGCTGATACGATCTAAACCATTTAGTATAGATCCTCATATGGGTCTTGAATTTGGTTATAAACGAAAAGTGTATTTACGCGCCGGTGTAAACAATATTCAAAAAAGTACGAATGATAATGGAGAAGCAATAACCACCCTTCAGCCTAATATTGGGGTTGGTTTACATTTAAAAAGTATTAGTGTCGACTATGCGTTAACCAATGTTGGAAATGTATCGGAGGTATTGTATTCGCATGTATTTAGTTTACGAATTGATTTGCCCAAAA
>JAHEYX010000356.1 GCA_023251415.1 Chitinophagales bacterium | reverse complement strand
AAACCTTAAATGCTGTTTTCTGTTTTAAACAAGCCCAACAATGGAATTATGCGAGTGATACTTTTCGTTTATTGTTTCCATTAAATACCAAAATTGCCGGAGTTACTTTTGGTGAATTAACAGGCTTAGCCGGTGATCATGCCTTAAGTGCTATGCAATTGTTCTCGGCAATTAACGGACTCAACTTAATGAAATGGTATGGCCTTACAGATACCTTGAATTATCAAAACAATGAATCCCGATTGGTAAGGGTATTGCAAGCGCATCGTACCGCAAAAGGCTTGGGAGCATCGGATGGTACCTTAACTAAAATACAAGGATTGGAATATGTGCGCTTAGCCATGGTCGATAAAAGTCATTTTTACCAATACGGTTTACCAAGCGTTGCTGCTCATCTACAAGATGCAAATGAAAATTACTTTCATGTACAGCCAACTACGGGATTGAATTTCTTTACTTATTTTGTAACAAATTTAGTTAAAACAGATGCTGCTCAATTGGCTTATCAGTTTAATACCGGTTTAATAGATTCCTTATTTACTAAACTTTTAAATGCCAATGCGATTTCGAAATACAGTGTATTGCATGCTATAGCCATACAAAGCATACAAAAAGCAGCACAAATTAAATTACGTCATGATGCAGCCGATAGTGCTAAGGTGAGATTCCATATTCAAATGGCATTTGTGTTTGAAGCTTTTGCCTTGCATTTTATACAAGATGCTTTTGCTTCGGGTCACTTGAGTGTTAATCGGTATAAGCAACAAAGTTTAAACGATCATGGGGTGCATGATTATTACAATCGGGTAGGGCAGGTGTGCTCGAATACCGTTGATACAACAGTCAATTGGACAGCTTACGGAGACGGATTTCTGGCTTCAAGTGCAGTGAATGAACAAAAAGCTGTTGAAGCTTGTGTCCGCTCTTTAGAAGAAGTATGGATGGCTTATACCAATTACCTGAATCAAGTGAATAGTAAAGGGCTTTACGGTTCTAAGTTTTTGGTTATCATGGTGAATAAACTCAACAATGATACTGCAAGAACAGCTTTTTGGATGGATAACTTTTCGGTTTTAAATGAGATTCCAAAGGCACTACAGGAAGGGACAGTTAAGATGAAACATTCGATGTTAGGGCCATCGCTTCGATTGGAATATCGACAAAGTATCCATTCCTCATCGCCCCTTGATGCAATAGCGCTAAGCAGTTCATTCTTCTATTTTACTTCCGGGTTTAATCCCCAATACAGTGGACGTAATTGGCGCAGGCATTTTGAATACAAAACGATACTTGAACCCTTATCCCTTACTTTGAACTATAATTTGAAAGCTCACACATTTGACTTTCAATACCAATTTGGAATTAATTGGTTGAAGTTTATTACCCTTTATCCGATAGGGTATTATGCACAATTAGGTTCTACCACAGCCTATTATTCAGTTGGCACAGCCATACAATTGAAAAGCTTGAATTGCAATTTCAATCCTTATTTCAATTTGTTTTGTTTATCGCCATTTAAGCGTAACTATCTTCAGTTGGGTGCAGGACTAAATTATTACTTTTAAAACTTTATTACTATGGTATTGGTTAAATCAAACGATTTTGGGGCATTCAAAAGTTTTGTAACAGTAGGAACTGCAGTTGAGCAGTCGCAGGTAATTGGCGTTATTACAATGATGGCAGATGCTGATCCGGTGCGTTCGCCAATAAAAGGGCTTGTAACCAAGATTTATAATTACGCAGTTACGTGCAATTTGGTAGAAGAAGGAGATCCCTTGTTTGAAATAAGTGAACAAACTATGCTGGATCCATTAATGAGTACCAGCTTAAGTAGCTAAGTACATAAGGCACTATTGTGAATACGGCTTATTTAAGCGCATCAACGATAGCACAAAAAAGGGCATCTTTCTTTTTTTCGAATTCAGGTAATTCTTCGTAGGGAACTATGCTGGGGTGTGTTTTGGCAACCGGATCTTTAATTTCGCCATACACCCAACCGTCGTTTTGTTTAACGGCTAACCAAGCTTCATGCTGAACGGAATGATGGGAATGTGGGTTGTTGATACGGAATTCGATTCCTTTGTAAGCGGCTTCTTTTTGCCAATATTCGGCTGAGTGCCAGTCAGCTTGTGATAAATCGCCATGTGCAGCACACCAAGCGCGATTAGCTTCGTGACAAACTTGAGCTATTAGTTTGATTTTTTCGCTATAGGTTTCCATGAATAACTATTGATATTAAAGCTGTAAATTTGAGTAGTATAAAGGTAGTCTTAACTTTCGTATTAATTTGCAACTCGTTGTTTGTTACCTTAATGAAATTTGTATTATTTTAGTTGTATGAAGAAAGCTTATTTGTGTTTATTCTGCTGTTTATTCACTAAAGCTCTTTTATATGCGCAAGGCAGCATTCCTAAACCAACTCAACTTTCCACTTTTATAGCAGCAGACCTAACTTATTTCACCTCGGACAAATTATTGACTTCTTCCTTAAATAGACGTTGGGTGCTGGGTGGAGCTTTTCGAGATAAACACGAACGTTTTGTGGTGTTTTTAGGAGGAGGAATTAAGGCTATGAAAATCAATTTGTATTCGCCCGATTTTAAAGCGGATTTTATTAAAGCGGTTCAAACGAATTATAAGCCTATTCAAGGAAGTGGGGAAGACAGTGCCATTGCAGCTAGTTTATATTCATATAAGAAGTATGATTTGTGGGGAAATTATGGAGCTTGTGTACAGGGAGGGGTACAGTTTTTAAAAAATAAATGCAATCCTCAAGTTAGTGTAATGCTGGGTTTTTCGAATGTGTTGTTACACAGTAAAGCCATAGCTTCGTTTGAAGATCCGAAGTATCAAGACATAGATTATGTGGGAATGACAGCAAAGTATATCGAACTTAAAGTTGGTGCCGCCCTACCAAGAAGGAAGAAGCGGGATGAAGTGCGCAATATGCATTTTAGCATTGGTTATAAATTTACCGACTATGGTCATTTAACGTTCAAGGATATACCATTAAGTGCCTATACTACAGGTGATTTAGCGCACAAGTATCGCTTTTCGGGAGTAGTAACTTTTTCTATTGCTTTTAGTTTGATGGATGATTTTAGCAAATAATGCTAAATACAAATAGCTAACTCGTTTTGAAATAGGAGTATTCAATTAAAGGTGCAATTAAGCTTGTTTTATTTTATTTGGAGCATGCTAAAACAATAGGGTTTATTAGTTGATTAATGCTAGCTTTACGAATGGAAAATACAGATCCAAAGCCAACAAGAAGAGTTCGTTACAGTGGTA
>JAHEYX010000047.1 GCA_023251415.1 Chitinophagales bacterium | reverse complement strand
CTATCAACCAGCTCGAAAGATGATTGATGCAGGCTTACCGATTGCTTTAGCCAGTGATTATAATCCGGGAACTTCACCGAGCGGCAATATGAATTTTGTTTTATCCTTGGCTTGTACGCAAATGAAAATGTTACCTGAAGAAGCTATTCATGCCGCTACTATTAATGGAGCTGCTGCTATGGAATTGGAACATGAAGTTGGTTGCATAAAAGTAGGCTACAAAGCCAATTTGATAATCAGCAAACCTATTTCAGATTACAGTGTTATCCCCTACTCATTCGGAAATTCATGTATCGAAAAAGTGATTGTTAACGGATCGTTATAAACTTATTCAGCGTTTGGTGTTTCAGTTGGAGCTTCAGCAGCTTTTGCTTCCGGTAGTTCATTCGTCTCAGCAGGTGTATGCTCTTCAGCTTGTACTTTAGTTGCTGCTTGAACCGTTACTTCAGCTTGAGCTTTTAACTCTGCTTGTGCTTTGGCTTCGGCTTGTACTTTCAACGCTTCTTGTGCTTTAACTTCGGCTTGTGCTTTCAATTCCGCTTGTTCTTTTGCTTCATTTTGGGCTTTTTCTTCTGCTTTAGCCTTTTCTTTTTGATCTTCTTCTCTGCGTTTCGCATTGATATCACGAATAGTTGCCTTGATATCTTCAATGCGTTTTACACGTTCCGCAATTTGATCTTCTACCCCTTTTATTTTATCTAAAATTGTTTGGCGAAACTCTTTAGTAGCAGCATTATCACGTACCGTACTCAACCAGTCGGTTAATTTGCTTAAGTAACCTTGCGCATCCAAATTTTCTTGCTTCATGCTTTTCATCGCGAATTCCATGCGGGTAACTTTCTGTTCCATGCGCATTTTCCAATCTTGATTGCGTTGCACTTGCTCTTGGCGCTTTTGATTAAAATAAACATCTGCACGCGCATTTAAATCTTTAAAAGCTTTATCCAACATATTCCACAGCTCTTGTCTGCGTTTGTGCATGATTTTTAAATCCTTAAATTGAGCTTGTAAGGCTTTTAATTTTTCACGCGATTCTTTAAAATTAACGGAAGTACTAACTTCAGTAATTGCGGCTTCCAACAAGGGTTTAAAAGCAGCATATTGCTCATCACTTAATTTCTTTTCACCTGATAAGGCTTCATCCATTTTCTCATTCACCACTTTAAACGCCTTGTCAATTAACTGCCACAATTCTTGACGATGCGCAGGCGTTAATTTCATTTCATTCAATTCCTTCTGCATGGCTTTTAATTGCTCACGGGTAGTTTTTAAATCGGTAGAACTATTTACAAAACGTTCTACTTCTTCCACCTTCAAAGCCAATTGATCTTTGTTCGTATTGCTTTCCGTTTCGAATTGGAATTTTAATTCTTCATATCGTTGCACCAATAATTCAAACAACTCGTTGAACAGTTCATGAATAGCTTGACGTTGCTCGCGTTTTAACTTCGATTCCCAACTTTGTGCTTGTAACTTTTTCAACACCTCACGTTGCGCGTTTACATCTAAAGTCGTTTTGCAAGCTTCTTTTTCTTGACTAACTTTTGCATTTAACTCTTCATAATTAGCCAGCGTTGTTTTTTCATATTCTCCTTGTTCTTCTTCGCGGCGTTTATCCATTTCAGCATAACAATTATGAACCATTTCATACAGTTCATTCTTTTTGTCACGCTTTAATTGCTTTTCATTTAAATCAGCCTGAACTAATTTTAATTTCTCGCGGATTTCTTTGAACACGGTTGTTTCTTTCAACTGTGCTTGTATATCGGTTAATTGTTTTAATAAATCGGCATGGTTAGTTTCTGAAATTTTATCAGCTTCTTCACGACTTTGCGCGCTTCTTTTTTCAAGCAATTTGTAGCATTCGTTCAACTTATCGAACAACTCTTGTTTTTTTGTTCCTTCAATTAATGCTTGCTTTAAGGAATCACTTAACTGGGCAATTTTAGTAAATGTCTTTTTAAACTCTGTTGACAAAGCTACTTCATCCGTTAAGCCTTTCAATTCATCAGCATAATAATCATAATTGAATTGGGTATGAGGCAATACTTGGGTAAACTCGATATGTCCGAAAGGCGAAATACGTCTGATTTTTGTTTCGTTATCAATACGAGTATCCAGTTCAAAAGCTTGGTAATTTAAACGCCCGCGCTTTTTTAAACAGGTTTTTACGGCTTCCCCTAAGGAACCGTTCATTTTTTCGGCTATCCATTCTTCCGCGAATTTTTCAACCGTTACAGGTATTGTTGGTTTTGCAATTTCTGCAAAAGTGATGTATTGTCCATCTTTTAAAGCAATGGCAAAAGTTGCTGCACCTGCTTTGTTTTCAACAGCTCCAATAATTTTGGGACCGGAAGCTGCATAATGGGTCATCAATAAACTGCGCAATAAATGTTCTTGGTCTTTGTTTAATTCACGTAACATGGTAATAGAGTTAGTAATAAAGGACAATCATTTCTGATTGTAACGGTAATACGGTTTAAAAATTAGTTCTTTAACGTTAAAAGGGAAGCAAAAATATCCTTTTATATGCAATTTGCCAACACATTAAATTATTTAACAAAATATATTCAAATTCAATTCAAATTTGGTTTTACATGCACTTATTCATTATCGAAAGTCTTCTACTTCATTGAATTAATATATACCTTCTAGCTTATTTAAATACTTTAAATTGACCATTACTGCCATTATTAATTGAAATAATATACATTCCACTTGGCCAATTTTTGGTATCCAATACTAGTCCTGAAGCAGTTTGCATTTTAATGGAAACGGGTTGAACATGACCGATTTCATTATAAACCGTAACGTTAAAATTCAAGTGAGCTCCATTATTTTCGATAAGTACTTCATCGTTAATCAGGGTTGGTCGAACAGCAAAGAAATCCTTTAATATAGGCGTTACAACCCCATTTGGCAATTCATAAACATGACAATTACTGGTATCAGTACAGCCGTTAGCACTTACTATGGCAGCATAGTTACCGGCAATTGCAGGACTAAAGAAAGCTGCTGTTGCTCCGGAAATAAGTTGACCATTTGTACAATTTATCCATTGAACACTCGTAGCTGTTGCAGCACATTGTAGACCGTTCGGCAATACCGTGATGCTGGTATCTACGGGAATTAGAGTCATGTTCATGGTTATTAATGAATCACAACCAAAGTGATCCACTAAGGTATCTTCAAAAATACCGGTTCCTGTTACTACATGACCATTAAACAAATAAGTATCACCCGGACACATATAATAGTTTAATGTAGTGTGAATTACCGTATGCAATAAAACCTGTAATACTACAATTGAATCACAACCGGAACTTGCAGCCAAGGTATCGAAATAAGAACCCGGATTACTGATGGTTTGACCGTTAAATAAAGTTGTACTTCCCGGACAAAGTGAAGTACTGAGATTGGTATAAACCGGTGCTATAAAATTTGCGTTTAAGGTTAAAATAGAATCACAGCCATGATAATTTACCAACGTATCTAAATAAATACCGGATTGTGTAAGCGAGTGACCATTGAACACGATTGGAGTTCCCTGACAACTGGTTTGGCTAATCGTATGTGATGAAGTAGGATAAACCGTCAGATTTAACGTAATCAAAGAGTCGCAGCCTAAGTAATTAACCAAGGTGTCTTTATATACTCCTGAAGTGGTTAAGGCATGACCATTGAACACTATGGCTTGATTTGAACAAGTTGTTTGATTTAAAACTTTAGTGCTTGTATTTTTAACCGTTAAGGTGAGTGTTATTATCGAATCACAACCATGGTAATTAACCAAGGTATCTTTGTAAATACCGGCTTGTGTTCGAGGCAGGCCATTAAAGAAATAGCTGCTTCCGTTGCAAATGGCTTGTGCTATGGCTGAAGAAGTACCGGAACTTACTTGCAAGTTTAAAATAATAATCGAATCGCAGGAGTTGTAAGCCGTTAAAGTATCTGCATATTGACCGGCAACTGATAATGGTTGGTTATTGAATAGATAGGCTCCCCCATTACAAATTACTGCACTAATCGTGTGGCTATTTAGTGGCAATTGCGTAAGTTGCAATTGTAGAATGGAATCGCAGCCTAGGTAATTCGTTAAGGTGTCATTGTAGCTGCCGCTGGCACTAATTACGTGATTATTAAAAACAATACTCGAACCATTGCAAATACTTTGTTGAATAGTATGGAAGCTGTTAGGTAATACCGTAAGGTGTAAAGTGAGAATAGAATCGCAACCAAAATGATTGACCAAGGTATCTAAATAGTTTCCACTGGCAGTAAGTGTATTACCATTAAAACTATAAGTGTTTCCTGCGCAAATAGTTTGACTGAACTGGCCGTTCGTTACCGGACGAACTTGCAATTGCAGGGTGATTATAGAATCACAACCCAGGCTGTTTACCAGTGTATCTTTATAAGTACCGGCAGTTACTAAAGTCTGATTATTGAAGAAATAGCTTTGATTGGCACAAATACTTTGAGAGAACGTTGAAGTGGTGGTTGCACCAAAAACCAATTGCAATGTTATAATTGAATCGCAACCCAAGTAATTAACTAATGTATCATAGTAGGTTCCGGATGCATTTAAAAGTGTACCATTAAAATTAAAATTAGCCAAATTACAAACCGATTGTTGGATGGTATGTTGACTTGGATTGATTACTGTTAACTGCAAGGTAATTACCGAATCACAACCTAAGTAATTGGTTAAGGTATCTAAATAAGCGCCTGAAGAAGTTAATGACTGATTATTAAAACTGAAACTTTGACCATTGCAAATGGATTGCTGCAGTGTAGCATTGCTCGGCAAATTGACTACTAAATTCAAGGTTATAATTGAGTCGCAGCCCAAGTAATTAATCAAGGTATCGGTATAAGTACCGGCATTGGTTTGATTGATACCATTGAACAAATAACTTTGTCCATTACATATTGCTGCTGTAAATCCGGAATTGCTAATAGGATTTACAATCAAGTTTAAAGTAATAATTGAATCACAACCGGTATAGTTAATCAAGGTATCATTATAGGCCCCACTTGCATTTAATTGTTGACCATTAAATAAGAACGATTGATTAGTACAAATGGTTTGGGTAAATGAAGAAGCAGAACTGGAATTAAAACTAAGTTGTAACGTAATAATAGAATCGCAACCTCCAACACTTTGTAAGGTATCTAAATACGATCCATTGGCAGTATAAGTAGTGCCATTGTAGATATAGGAGCTTTGATTACAAACAGAAACCGGTAAAGTAGTATACAAGGCAGTTTGTATAGCCAAACTTAATGTAATTATCGAATCACAACCAACATAATTTGGAATTGTGTCTAAATAAGTTCCCCCATTGGTGAGAATAGTTCCATTAAAATTGTAAGAGCTATTGGCACAAATTGCATGGGTTATAAAAGAACTGCTCGGTGATAATAATTGCAAATTCAATTGCAAAATAGAATCACAACCTAAATATGAAGTTAAGGTATCGTAATAAGTTCCGGCAGCAGTAAGGCTTTGGGCATTGAATAAATAACTACTTCCCGGACAAATTTGTTGAGATAAATTAGTAAGTATAGCAGGCAACACACTAACATTTAACGTAATGATAGAATCACAACCGGTATAGTTGACTAAAGTATCAGCATAAGAACCGGCGGCGGCAATGGTTTGACCATTGAAAACAAGTGTTGCATTTGAACACAACTGAGCGCTAAAAGTTGAATTACTTGCGTTGTAGAAATTTAAGGTAAGTGTAATTATCGAATCACATCCTTGATAATTCATCAGGGTATCCATATAAACACCACTTGTTGAATAGGATTTGGATAAGTAAATATAGGAGGCTTGATTACATAAATTAACGGTTAACGCGTTGAATGAACTTGGTAAAACAGTTACTTGCAAATTGATGAGTGAATCACTTCCAAGGTAATTCGTTAAGGTATCGGGATAGGAGCCGGCTTGTGTGATATATTGCGAATTAAATAATAAGGTATCTCCAGAACAAATGCTTTGTTGAATATTAGTTACTGTAATTGGGTTGACGGTAAGATTTAATACGAGGAAGGAGTCGCAACCTAAGTAATTGGTGAGTGTATCGTAGTAGAAGCCGGCAGTGTTTAGGCTATTTCCATTAAAAGTATAAGAGCCGTTTGAATAAATGGTTTGATAGCTGGTATCCTGTGAGCTGGGATTCACTTGTAAATTCAGCGTAACAATAGTATCGCATGCATTAAGCCCAATCAAGGTATCTAAATAAGTACCGGCAGCGCTAATTAATTGTCCGTTAAAATTATAAGTTGATCCCTGACAAATCGTTTGATTAATGGTATTGGTCAATAATGGTTTCACCAATAGATTTAAGGTAATAATCGAGTCACAACCATTGGCATTTGTTAGCGTGTCGGAATAAGAGCCTGCAGCAGTAAGGCTTTGGTTGTTAAAGACATAAGCTTGATTGGAACAAATAGAATCTGTGAACGAAGAACTGCTTGGGAAGCCAAGGTTTAATTGCAAGGTAAGAATAGAGTCACAACCAACATAATTGGTTAAAGTATCTAAATAAGTTCCGGATGCAGTGTAAGTATTACCGTTCAAGGTATAGGAGCTAATGCCGCAAGCACTGTGTTGTACAGTGTGACTACTGCTATTTTTAACATTCAAGTTAAGGGTTATAATAGAATCGCAGCCACGGTAATTAACCAAGGTATCTTTATATGTTCCGGCAGTTGTTAAAAAATTTCCGTTAAAGAAAAAGCTAGAACCGTTACAAATGGTTTGATTTTGAGTAGATGCAGTTGCGGCACAAAAGGAAATGGTAAAGTTTTGAGTCATTACTAAATCGTTTGCTGTACCACTACCACTGGCATATAAACCTGCTAAGTAAAAACTGATATTGCCTACGTTAGTAGCCGGAGCAGTCCATTTGAAGTGCCAGGTATTGGTGGTTGTTATGGCAGCTTTATGGGTGATATAGTTTCCGGATTGTAAAATTTGAGTATGTGCCGCATCACTTAATGCATTTAAGGAAAAAGCGCCGGCAAAAACATTGGAGCTAACACGTTGAGCGCACAATTCGAAACCATAGCGAGGTGATGCCCAACCGGTACCGGTTACCGTAACCGTAACATCATAAGCCTGTCCGGTTTGATAAGTGGTTGATGGTGTTGTTGTTCCGGCCCTATAAAAGGTATAGGTCATGTTAGAGGTATAGGTAGAACCTGTTGGAGGAGTATGACAACCTGAATTCGTGCTTGCACAAGTATGTCCTGTATTAATAGGAGCACCGGTAAATCCGGCCGGAGCGGCCGATGAACTCGACATTATTCGCTCGTACTGCGTTGATAAAAATAAGCCAATAAGGATGGCTACAATAGTAGATAAATACTTCATAGTTTTAGAATAGAGCAGTTGCAATAAAAAGGTGTTGTCACACTGTTTTAAAAACAGGAGGGCAAAATATGATTTTAATCATATATTTCAAAGGATTTTAATAGCTAAGGCAAATAAAATGAGTTTCCATAAGGCGTTTATAAAGATTTTCTAACTTTGCCCGACATCAAATAGGAATTTAGCAGTATGAAACCAATCAAAGTTATAGAAATCAAGTCGGAGTTAGGAGCAGGAACGCGAGGCGCAAGTTTGGGCGTTGATGCCATAAAAATTGCTGCCATGGATTTTAGAAGTGACTATTTTAAGAAATACACTTCAACAGAAGTTCCGAATGAAAACAATTTGTTGTTTGAAGCACAAGGATCACCATTTGCTAAACGTATCAAAGGTATACTTTCGATATATGAAAAATTGAGTGATGCAGTGTTGAAGACCTTAAAGAAAAATGAATTTCCGATTGTATTAGCCGGTGATCACAGTACTGCAGCAGCAACGGTTAGCGGTATAAAAATGGCATATCCCAAATCGCATATCGGAGTAATTTGGATAGATGCGCATGCCGATTTGCATTCGCCGTATACTACCCCATCCGGAAATATGCACGGTATGCCGGTGGCAGCTTTATTGGCGGTTGATAATTTAGAGAAACAAATCAACAAACCCGATGCAGAAACAATTGAGTATTGGAATAAATTAAAATCGCTTGGTGGATTAACGCCGAAGATTAGTCCACGTGATTTGGTGTATGTATGTTTAAGAGATTTTGAACCACAAGAAGATTTTATCATTAAGAAACACAAGATTAAAGTAGTTCCAACCACTGAGTTGCGTAGAATGGGAACAGAGCGTGTTGGACGAGATATACTATTGTACTTAGAGCATTGCGATTACATCTATATATCATTTGATGTAGACAGTATGGATTCGTCGATTAGCAAAGGTACGGGCACACCGGTACCGAATGGTATTAATGAGCGTGAAGCGGGAGATTTAATAGTACGTTTATTACAAAGTGAAAAGGTGTGTTGTTTTGAAATAACGGAAGTAAATCCAACCTTAGATAAAGAAAACTTAATGGCTGAAAACGCCTTTGAAATCTTACAAAAAGCAACAAATGAGATTCTTGCAGAATAATTTTTGTAGAAAGTTTGGAAAAAATAAAAAAGCATATACCTTTGCAGTCCAAAATTTTCAGAAATGAAGTTTGGTGTGGTAGTTCAGTTGGTTAGAATGCCGCCCTGTCACGGCGGAGGTCGCGGGTTCGAGTCCCGTCCACACCGCAAAATTAAGCCCCTTTTATAGGGGCTTTTTTGTTATGATTAATAGAAGGAATTGATGTGGTGTGATTGAAGACCTGTCATCTAGCCTGAGGCTAGACAAGTCCGTCCACACCGCAACTTTTAGTTAAAAGCCTTGTAAATTTATTTTTACAAAGCTTGTTAGTTTAAAAAGAATGGTATTGCATACTGTATTGAATTCAAAGAAATAATCTTAAACGTGATATAATCAAAAAACTGTAAATAGGCTCTTTTCTTCATTCCTCACATTTCGGAATCCTCATTCTTCCACCATATCTGCTATTCGGGCTCCTTCCTCTGTGTCTCTCTTCGTGGGCGAGATTTCTTCCCGGTTCTAGTTCAACTTTACTACTATCCGTATCCAAAACCACGAAAACATATCATTTTTTCCGTTTTATATAAATGATTTTCCTTTTTGAATAACAAACTCCCTTACGATTATACGGTCTTTGCTGTTCGAAAAATAACTGTATCAACTAAACACAATTTAACAAATGAAAAAAATACTACTATCAATTTTAGCCTTAATCGCTTTAAAATCAGCCGTTCAAGCACAAACCATTACCGACACTGTTTCAATAGGAACCGGTTATGCCAATCAAGTATGGTATCAACTCGAAAATGGAACCAAAACCGGTGTTGCTAAAAATAACTGGGATATTGCTTTTGATTGTTCCGGATTTGGCTCTTCCATTCATATCAATTCTGTAATAGGTACCAAATTATGGAAATACACCGCAGGCGATACTACTGCTTGGACCACTTTGGACACAACCGGAATTGCTTCTTGGCCATCAGCCTACAATAGCGATACTTCATGGACCTATGGTGCGTTTGACAAAGAAATGAATTCGGCAAATCCGTATTATTTAGGTTGGGGCTCTTATAATACCACTACACATATTGTTACCGGCGATTCTATTTTCGTAATTAAACTAGCCAACGGCGATTATAAAAAAATATGGATACAAAATTTAAATGGAGGTATTTACACCTTTAAATATGCCAATATTGATGGAACCAGTTTACAAACTGCCACCATTGATAAAGCAAACTTCGTTAATAAAAACTTTGCTTATTTTTCATTTCAAAACAATGCACCTTTAACGCGTGAACCTGATAATGATAAATGGGATTTGTTATTTACGCAATACACTACTTTTATTCCTCAAGCTTATACTGTAACCGGTATTCTACAAAACAAAGGTGTTACTGTTGCTGAAGCGAATAATATAAGCAATACAACTACTTATGTAAATTATAATGCTCATACGTTCTATCATTTAATAAATGAAATCGGTTACGATTGGAAAAGCTTTAACGGCACCGGTTATACCATTAAAGATTCGTTGGTCTATTTTGTTCAAACACTAAACAATGATATTTGGAAAGTTATACCAACCGGATTCGGCGGAAGCGCAAACGGTAATTTTATTTTTACAAAAGAAAAATTAGCTTCTGCAATCGGGCTTAATCAATACAATCAAATTGAAGCAACTGCTACACTTTACCCTAACCCTTGTATTAATAGCAACACTACCCTGCTATTCAATATTAAGAACACTACAACAGCTCATTTGCAAGTAACCGATGAATTAGGTCATATAGTATTAACTGAAAATTTGGCCGTTGTTAATGGACTCAATACTTATACCTTAAATACCGCTACTATGACTAAAGGGGTTTATTTTATTACGCTTCAAGCCAATGGAACTGCTGTTCAACAAAAATTAATACTTCAATAAACACTATAAAAACCGGCATCTGTAGCAACTATCATTAACAGGTGCCGGTTTTTTATTTATAGCTACCCTTTTTAATGAAAATAGTTTACACCGGTTTATTGGCATTACTACTATTGACTAAAGTATCTTTTAGTCAATCAATTTACCTGGTATCATTACAGGATAGCAGTGCTGTTTCTTTTGCGAAAATTAAAATAAGGGTACTTCCATCCAATACTACAGTATTGTTTATGAGTAATGCTGCCGGAGCAGTGGCACTACCTTTAACATACGCCGGAAAAAAAATAGTACTTAGCATAAGCTGCGTTAGCTTTCAACCGCTACTCGACACCTTTATTGTAAGTGGTACTAAAACCTATTATTTACACAAGGAAGAAACCAATTTAAACACCTTTGTAGTTTCGGCTCAATACACTCCAACAAGTATTGCTAATGCGGTTCAAAAGATTAATGTCATTGACAATAAAAAAATTCAATTGATGGGTGCACAGAATTTAAAGGATGTGCTCAGTAATGAATTGAATATTCGGCTTTCGCAAGATAATGTATTGGGAAGCAGTGTTAGTTTGCAAGGCATTTCCGGGCAACAAGTTAAAATTCTGGTTGACGGTGTTCCGGTAAACGGACGATTAAATGGCAATATCGATGTTTCGCAAATCAACATGAACACGGTAGAACGTATTGAAATTATTGAAGGCCCATTATCTGTTAATTATGGAACTGATGCATTGGCCGGTACCATAAACATCATCACCAAAAAAACACAACGCGAAAGCCTTAGTGCATCGGCAGCTACTTACTATGAAAGTATTGGCCAATACAATGTTTCGGGACGAATAGGGGTTCAGAAAAACAAGAATTATTTTGCTTTATCTGGCGGACGAAATTATTTTGATGGATGGAATGCAACTGAAAAACCGTTCTTCATCGAACAAAAACATATTGCCGATTCAACACGCTTTAAAAGTTGGAAACCAAAAGAACAATATTTTGGAACCTTCAACTACAATAGAACAATCCAGTTACTAAAATTAAATTTCACTTCCGATTATTTCGTTGAGCAGTTAATGAATCGAGGTTTACCACGTTTACCCTATTACGAAACAGCATTTGATGATTATTACCATACCCAACGTTTCAATAATTCACTTAATTTAAGTGGTAAATTGAAAAAGAAATTCAATGCCAATATACTGTTTGCGTACAACCACTACCAACGCATTAAAAACACCTATTTTAAGGATCTTACCACGCTCGATCAGGTACTTACAACTGCTATTGGTAAACAAGACACTACTGTATTTAACAATAGTACAGCCCGAGGCAGTATTAGCACTTCGTCTGATTCAGTAAAACTAAATTATGAAATAGGCTACGATATCAATCACGAAACGGCTTTAGGTTTACGCATTAAAAATTCGAAACAACAGTTAAGTGATTTTGCACTTTTTAGTACAGCCGAATATAAACCCAACATTAAATTAACCATTCGCCCCGGATTACGAATCATCTACAATACCACTTACAAAGCACCTTTAGTTCCTTCTATCAATATACTTTATAAACCAACTGCAAGTGCTGCAATCCGATTTTCATATGCTAAAGGATTTAGAGCACCTTCCTTAAAGGAATTGTATTTTTATTTTGTTGACATAAACCACAACATTACCGGCAATACTGCATTGAAAGCAGAACAATCACATAACTTTAATTTTTCGTTTACCCACAGTAGCATACATTACCACTACTTTTTAAAAAACGAAGCAGCCTTGTTTTACAATTATATTGGAAACATGATAGCCTTGGCCCAACAAAATACGGTACAGTATTCTTATTTTAATGTGGCCAATTATCAAACCTTAGGTGGTCAATTGCAAAGCGAATTTAGTCGGAAACAATTGAAAACACAGTTGGGCGTGGCGTATGTTGGTAGATATAGTCGTTTAGCAGATTTCACCCCGGCAAGCAAATTTATTTATTCACCCGAAGCAAAGGCTAACATCAACTATGAATTCAAAAAACAAAACATCCGTTTAGCATTGTTCTATAAATATACCGGCACATTACCAACCTATATCACCACCAATGAAAATCAATTAAGCATAGCTACCTTTCATGATTATCATACTGCGGACGTTTCAATAGCAAAATTATTTTTCGATAAACAATTAACGATTGCCATAGGTAGCAAGAACCTTTTTAATGTTACAACGATTAGTGGTGCCGGGGCTGATGGGATTCACACTTCCGGAGCTTCAACTACACCGGTGGCAATGGGACGTACCTATTTTGTAAAAGTTGATTTCAATTTTAAAAGTAAAAAATGAAACACTATTTCACTTATTGTTTAGTAATACTTTTATTAGCTTCTTGTAAAAAGGAAGAACTACCTGTAGCTAAACACAATCCGGGTGATGTGCTCACTTATGCCGTTAATTTAGAATCGAATTATAAGTGGCAATATTTCTATAATTTAGAAACCAATAGTATTATAAGTAAAAATTTAAAAACCATTTGGGATTTGGGTTTTGAATCAAGTGCAGCGGGTTTTCACATTATCCTTAATAATTCGAAAGCCATGTATGCATGGAATAAAGGAGTGCAATCCTTTGCTTCG
>JAHEYX010000355.1 GCA_023251415.1 Chitinophagales bacterium | reverse complement strand
TAAAGCGGTTACCGAAGTTATTCCGCATTTAAAAGGTAAAATAACCGGAAACAGTATGCGTGTTCCTGTTGTTACCGGTTCTATCACCGATTTTACCGCTGTAATTCAAAGGAAAGCCACAGTAGAGCAACTCAATGAAGCCTTCAAAAATGCTGCTGCCAATGAATTGAAAGGAATATTGCTCTATAGCGATGAACCTTTGGTTTCTTCGGATATTATCGGAAGCCCTTACAGTTGTGTATTCGATTCAGGTTGTACGATGGTAATGAATGGCGATTTCGTAAAACTTGTAGGCTGGTATGACAATGAAATGGGATACAGCAATCGTATCGCGGATTTGTTGGATAAAATGACTTCGTTTAACCAAAAATAATTGCTGTAGCGTGAAAATATATACCAAAAAGGGCGATACCGGCACTACACAATTGATAGGAGGTACGCGCGTTCCTAAACATCATATTCGTATTGAATCATACGGTACAGTTGATGAATTGAATTCCCATATCGGAATGATTGCCGATTTGTTTCAACAACATGCTGTAATTGCGGTTGTTCGTGAAATTCAAGATCGCTTGTTTACGGTAGGCTCCTTGTTGGCAGCTGATCCGGAAACCAATAAAATGAAATTACCGCAAATAAGTGAATCCGATATTACCTTATTGGAAAATGAAATCGATAAAATGACTAGCGAATTGCCGGAGATGACTTCCTTTATTTTACCGGGCGGTTCTGTTGCTGCTTCTCAATGCCATATTGCGCGTTGTGTTTGCCGTCGAGCTGAACGAATTGTGACGCAGTTGAATGAATTGCAAACCGTTGATCCATTAATCATCACCTACCTCAATCGGCTTTCGGATTATTTGTTTACGTTAAGCCGCTATGTGCTTCAATTGCAAGGCGGAGCAGAAATTAAATGGGTGGCTCGCCTCTAAGTTTAACGCATGGTATGAAACGAAGTAACTCCAATTAATTGATCGTATCGTGCCGAAAAAGGATGATAATACACAAACACCGTGTACTCATTTTCTGTTTCATAATAATTGCCTTCTGCCGGTGTAAAATCAAATGCAGTACTGCCTTTTTCTAAAAAGCCGATTAAATAGTCGTAATACCCGTTTTTAAGCAAAGCTTTCAATTCATAACGTTTAGTGGCTTCATTGTAATGAAATTTAAACTCCTCACTGGCTTTCCATAAGGTAAGTTGATTACATAAATAAAAATCACCACCTTCTAACGCTGTAGTAAAAGGCATCGAAAAATAAACCCATACATAATCAGCTTCTGTGGCCTGTTGCACAGCTTCTTGGCGTTCTACTACATATGCTCCGTTAAAGTCTTTCTCGTAGACATATTGCTTAAAGGAACGCAAAGCTTCCGGATACAAATACACTTTAGCCGGTGTACTGTCATTAACATTGCGCTCCACACGTAAGGAACGAAAACGAACCGTACGAATATCTATTTTTCGAAACTCTTTTAATCCCGGAAACAAACAATCCACATCGCTGTTGAACTTCAAAATATTATCTTGTATAAACTGCGGTTGGATACCTCGAATTTCATTATCGGGACGGCCATTTTGTTGAATCACTACTTTAATATCATCAAACGGATTAGCCACATCAATTCCTTTACAATCGATTTGGAATTCAAGCTCCTGATGCGTTTGCATGAACTTTGGATTACGTGGTCTTATTTCTTGTCCGGTAATTACAGCCTTATTTTCAGTCACCATAAAACGTCGTACAATCAATGTATCGCCATTATCGCTATCCGTTATCACCAATAAATAATTGCCACTTTTGGTAAACTTCATTGTACTATTGGGCAAGGTAACCGTATAGTGAATATAATGCACTTCGGTATTAAACGAGTTTTTATAATCGGTTAAGGGATTGTCTTGGAAGCCTTGTAAATAATCGAATTTGTTTAATCCTGCAATGGTCCAATCTTGATTGCACAGTTGAATAGTATAACGCATATTGCGTACATCACTGTTCAAATCATCAAAACTCAATTTTAAATAGTCGCCCGCATTTAATGCCAATACCGGCGTAGAAAGCAATAAGTCATTCAATTGCCATTGCACGGTGCGGATATTACGATCCATCACTTGGTCTTGATAAACGGCATCAGATTGAGCCTGTAAGGCAACGGAATAAAGCAAACAAAATAAAACAGCTAACAGGTTTCGCATGGTTAAAAATAGTACATTATATCGGATTGACAAACCCACCTCAACTGGTACTAACGGAATAACACTGCTTTTTAAGAATTCGCAGCTAACCTTTAAAAATTACTGCTGAATAGCTACATTTAACCCACTTCAAAATCGCTTTAACTAAATTGTAATTTTATGGCAGTACCGGCACAGTCTATCGAACGCTTGATTCAAATCATGAACGACCTGCGTGAAAAATGTCCTTGGGATAAAAAGCAAACCATACATACCCTGCGCAGCTTAACCATCGAAGAAACCTATGAATTGGGCGATGCTATTATGGACAACGACTACCAAGCCTTGAAAAAGGAATTGGGCGATTTGTTGCTGCACATTGTTTTCTATTCAAAAATTGGGGAAGAACAACAGCAGTTTACCTTTGGTGATGTGATTGAAGGAATCTGTGAAAAGCTGATTTATCGCCATCCGCATGTTTATGGCGATGTGGCTGTTAACGATGAAGAAGACGTTAAAAAGAATTGGGAGCAACTGAAATTGAAAGAAGGAAACAAATCGGTGTTAGGTGGCGTGCCTAAAGGGCTTCCGGCTTTAGTAAAAGCGCAACGTATTCAAGAAAAGGCGAAACAAGTTGGTTTTGAATGGGAAACCGATGACCAAGTGATGGATAAAATAAAAGAAGAAATGAACGAACTGCAAGTAGCCATTCAAAGCGGTGATCAAGAAGAAATCATCAATGAAACAGGCGATGTTCTATTTTCATTGGTTAATTATGCCCGCTTCATGGGGGTAGATCCGGAAACCGCACTCGAACGTACTAACCGTAAGTTTATTGATCGCTTTCAGCAAATGGAAAAAATGGCTTTAGCCGAACAAAAGTCACTACACGACATGAGTTTAGCAGAAATGGATCAACTCTGGAATCAAATTAAATCAAAATCGAAGTAATTGAACTTCTTCCATCAAAATTTAGCTTAAAAATCGGATGGATTAGTACATTTACAGCCTAATTAAATCTTGCCATGAGTGATGTTAATTTACTGATTGATTTTTTAACACCGGTTGATGCCAATGTGTTAGAAGCCAATACAGTTTTATCGCCCTACCAATTAGGGAATACCATT
>JAHEYX010000354.1 GCA_023251415.1 Chitinophagales bacterium | reverse complement strand
AATTGCAAATTAGAGCTGTTCATTAATGAAGGCAATTCGCTAAAATCAATAGTACCGGTTGCTCCATACACTAAAGAAATACCGAACAATAAAACACCTGAACTAAAGGCTGACGATAATATCATTTTAAGGGCAGCTTCAGAAGAAATTTTACGTTCGAAATTGAAAGCTGCTAAGGCGGCTACCGGAATAGTTGCCATTTCTAATGCCAAATAAAACAGTAATAAATTGCCGCTCGAAAGCATGAAGAACATTCCCAATAAGGCGGTAAGCATTAATATAAAAAACTCGGCTAAGTAGGGACAACATTTAAACCAATCTTCAAACAACAGACTAATCAACAGCATTCCTAAGCTGAGTATATTTTTTTCGGCAATTACGAGTGGACCGGTTTGGTACATGTGATCAAACAATTGCCCTTCGCCATTCAGGAATAAGCCCAATCCAAAATTGACAGCCAATAAACCTTGAATCAAATGAATCAAGCTGCTTTCGCTGTACGACTTACTTATTTTAATGAGCAGCAAAATAAAAATCATTGCTACCAGTAAAAGTTCAGGTTTTAATAAGGTTAAATAAGCATTCATTCACTCCAAGTTTTATTTTGCTAGTTGTATTTTTTGCATGATAATTTCTGCGCCGGGGCTCACCAAGTCATTAAGCCAATATGGTGCAATTCCTATAGCTAAGATGCCTGCTAATAGCACAATAGCTGCAGCCTTTTCGTTCCACGATGCATCGTCCAATAAACGGTGTTCTTCGCGTATAGGTCCCATGGCTGTTTGTCCGATAGCACGTAATATATAAACTGCCGTAACCACAATACTCATGGTAGCTGCTACCGTAGCAATGCGGTGAAACAAATCGGCTTGTTGCCATGAACCTACGAAAACAGTCATTTCGGCTACGAAACCGCTTAAGCCCGGCAAGCCTAAAGAACATAAACCTACTATAAACAATACTGTTACTGTAAACGGCATTACCTTTAATAAGCCGCCCATTTCATTTACCTGACGCGTATGGGTGCGTTCGTAAATGATACCAATTACAGCAAAGAATAAGGCTGTCATTAAACCGTGACTAACCATTTGCATTACGGCACCGGTAAAGGCAACTTTAGTGAGCATTCCGATACCTAACAATACAAATCCGCAGTGACTAACAGATGAATACGCATTGATGTATTTTAAATCCTTTTGCATCATGGTTGCGAATGAGCCATAGAGAATAGCAATGGCAGATAATACAATCACATAATCGCCATAGGCTAAGGCGCCTTCGGGCATGAGGTAAGTAGCTACACGCAAGCAGCCGTAACCGCCTAATTTCATGGAGATACCGGCCAAGAACATTGATCCGGCAGTAGGTGCAGATGAGTGCCCATCGGGTACCCACGTATGAAAGGGAAACAAAGCAGTAAATACACCAAAGCCAACAAATAATAAAGGAAAACAAATTAGTTGCGTTTGAACCGGAATATGCACATTGGCTAATTGTAACAAATCGAAGGTATGACCACCATTCAAGTATAATCCAAACAAGCCAACCAATACCAAAGCAGAGCCACCCATTAGCATCAAAGCCAGTTTATTGGCACTGTATTCTTTTTTACCGCTACCCCATACTCCTATCAATAAGTATTTAGGAATAACAGCAATTTCGAGGAAGAAAAACAAGACAAACAAATCTAAAGAAACAAAGAAGCCATAAGCCCCCATGCTTAACAGGATTAATAAGAAATAAAACTCTTTAGTCATTTTTTCTACTTTCCACGACATCAACACACCGGCCACCACCACGAAAGCGGTAAGCAAAATCATGGCAATCGAAATACCATCAACGCCTAAGTGAAAAGAAATGTTCCACGCTTTAAAGAGCATGGTTTGTTGTTGAAACAACATGGCCGCTTTTTCACCGGCTGCACGTGCATCAAAAAAGTTTTTAACTAATTGCAAGGAGAGCAGCAATTGAGCAACTGCGCCGACCAAAGCCGTCCATCTAACCTGATCTTTATTCCGCATCAACAACACGGCCAGTGCTGTAACGAAGGGAATCAATATGAGTAGTAATAAATTCATGCTTTCTAATTATATCCTTTTACTTCCATAAATAAATAAACAATACTGCTAAACCAATGGCGCCGCCCAAAAAGTACATCGCATATTCTTGCACCTTGCCCGACTGCATTTCTTTAATACGATTGGCTACGGTTATGGTACCATTACCAATCGTGTTTACTGTACCGTCAACAATGGTTTTATCAAACCAAGCTGCAGGACGGCCAATAAAATTGAAAATGATTTTTTTGGTGATGAACAAATACAATTCATCGAAATAAAATTTATTCAGCACCATTTTGTAGAAACCGCCCAGGCTAGCCACTACACGATCGGCTTTATCGTTTTCGCTTTTGTAGAATAGTAAAGCCAATAAGATACCGCTAACGCCTAATAAAACCGGAGCAATAGAAAACGTCAAATGAAACTCGGAAGCTAAAGTTGCGCCATCCGAACTAACAAAGTTTCCGAATGGAATGAAGCCGGCCAGTAGTGCACCTGCGGCTAAAATTACTAATGGCATCATCATCACCCAACCACCTTCGCCGTGGTGATGGTCGTGCGCTGCTGCATGATTATGGTCGTGCTGTGCTTGGTGTTCGCGGTTCCAGAAAATTCGGAAATACAAACGGAACATGTAGAAAGCCGTTAAGCCTGAAGTAAATAAAGCGACACCGTAAATTAGTTTGTTGTGTTGATAGGCCGCTAACAAGATTTCTTCTTTACTGAAGAAACCTGCAAACGGCGGCACACCGGCAATGGCTAAACAAGCAATTAAAAAAGTAATATGGGTAATCGGCATGTGTTTACGTAAGCCGCCCATATCGCGCATATCGTTGCTGTGAATATAGTGTATTACTGCCCCGGCACCTAAGAATAATAATGCTTTAAACAAGGCATGGGTAAATAAGTGGAACATCGAAGCGGTGAAGCCAACACCTTCTTCGCCACCATAACCCGAAACACCTAAAGCAAACATCATAAAGCCAATTTGCGACATGGTAGAGAACGCCAATACTCGTTTAATATCAGTTTGGGTACAAGCAATTACCGCTGCAAATAAGGCAGAGAATGCGCCTACGTAGCCAACCAATTCTAAAGCAGCCGGATCAGACATTACAAATACCGGAAATAAACGAGCCACTAAAAATACACCGGCAACCACCATGGTCGCAGCATGAATTAAAGCAGAAACAGGTGTTGGACCTTCCATGGCATCGGGCAATCAAATGTGTAAAGGGAACATGGCACTT
>JAHEYX010000353.1:1265-3317 GCA_023251415.1 Chitinophagales bacterium | reverse complement strand
CAGGCCATCGTTTAAATGATGTGCAGTACAAATTGCATGAAAGCCCTGTGTGCTTCGCAATTCTTCAAACCAAGCATAACGCAATTCACGTGCTGCTAATTGAATACTTTTTCCATACTGTTGGGCGTATGCTGCAGTATCAACATGCTTAACAAAACAAGGAACATGAAAACGCGCTGCTAATTGTGTAACGAATGATTCGTCTTGATTCGATTCATCACCGCGTAATCCGAAATTTACATGTGCAATGGCAAACTGAAGTTGGTGTTGACTGAAAAGCTCACAGAGTACAACAGAATCCATTCCTCCACTCACTGCCAACAAATAGGTTTGATTGGTTTGAAGTAGTTTGTTTTGTTGTATAAATTGCCGGAAAGCTTTGTACATAGTAAATATCTTAAACCTTGCGGTCAAACAATAAACTACTTTTCCATATCTTCTGCATCAACATCAGTGGCTTTACCCGGAGCTGCATTACCGGATAAAATATCCAACATCGGCTGAATTTGATAATTGGAAAAGTTAGAGGTGTTTCCTAAAACAATAACAGTGGTCATATCATTTAAACCTCTAAAATAAGCATTGTTAAATTGATGCCACCAACCATTATGGTAAACAGCCTTTTGCGTTGATGAATACACAATCATGCGCCAGCCGTATCCATAATTTTTCATACCGTGCTTTTCAAAACTTCTGGGCATATACGCCATGTCTAAGGTTTCTTTGCGCAACAATGTAAAATTATACATGGCACAATCCCATTTCCACATATCATCTATAGAAGTATAAACGCCTTTATCACCGGCAACGCCATCGGTAAAATCGAAACCACCACGGCGCCAACCGTAGGTTGAATAGCCAATGGCTTTATTGGGATGCGCATTGAAATTTTCCGGTGTATAAATCCAACTGTCTTTCATGTCCAAGGGTTCAAAAACATTTTTGGTCATGTAATAAGCGAAATTCATACCGCTCACTTTTTCAACGATGGCTGCAAGGATGGCATAGTTGGTATTACAATATTCAAAATGGTGATCGGGTAATGCTGCACGTGCTGGTTTGTAGGTAGCCATCATTTCCATTAAATCTTGGTTGCTCATTAAGCCGCCACGGTTTTTCCAATAGGTGCCGGAGAAATTCAAGTAGTTAGGCATGCCGGAGCGATGACTCAACAAAAGTTTTATGGTTATGCCTTTGTATGGAAAATTAGGGTAGTATTTTTCTACCGAATCATCCAAATCCAACATGTGTTTTTCATACAATTGCATAATAGCAACTGCGGTAAATTGTTTAGAAACAGAAGCCAATTGAAAGGAAGTGTGTGAATTGATTTCTTGTTTATTTTCATAATCGGCGTAACCATTCACATTTTTATAAATGACTTGGCCGTATTGAGCCACCAACAAAGCGCCATTAAAATGCTGATTACGGATTTTCCAATTGAAGAAAGAATCCATTTGTTGCGCTTTACGCGGACCGTTAATTTTACGGAAGATTTGCGCGTTATGAATGCTGTCGTTTTTGGCTTTGCTGTGATCGTCGAAAGAGGCAACATTATTACCATCAACACCACTACAGCCGGTTTCGGTGAATAAACTCAACCAAGAGAATAAAAATAATATAGCAGTCAAAGATTTCAAATTTAGAATTTGGGTAAAATTGTAAATAATAAGTGGGGCATTAAGCTTGAATGGCTAAATTATATAAACTTTAAAATGTGGAAAATAAAAAATAGATAAAAGCCTTTTCATCCTGATTTTGTTGCGGTGTTAAGCACTTCAATAGTGAAAGCTTTTCTTTATTTTGTGAGCATAAATATAACAATAAGCCTTAGGCTTGTTCGTTCTATACCATACATTTGAAAAAGCTATTGTTCATACTGTTTGTTTGTTGCCTGTTTAGCGCTAAAACTGCTTCGCTGGCACAATCGGTATGGAAAAAACAAACCTACCCTGCTTTAGCCAACGGCATACAAATCGATACTGTTCCAATCAATACAAGCACTATTGAAATAACTACTAAATCAGGCGTTCTACTAAAAAGCAGTTCGTA
>JAHEYX010000353.1:0-1255 GCA_023251415.1 Chitinophagales bacterium | reverse complement strand
GTTATTCGTTACCAAACAATCGACTTAGATTTTGCGAAAGTAAGTGCTCATAAAAACAAGGCGCTTATCTTGCCGGTTAAGGGTTTTGTAATGAATCCATTTTATTATGTCCCCAATGCCAATATTAAAAATTTACTCGATTTTGACCGTGGCTTGAATTATGCCGGTAATTATACACGCGGCTTATCCATAGGTAACAGTCAGAGTTTAGTAACCAATTCTAATTTTAATTTACAGTTAAACGGTACTTTAGGAAATGATGTTCAAGTGAATGCCGCGATGACAGATAATTCGCTACCAATACAACCTGATGGCAATACTGCCCAACTTCAAGATTTCGATAAAATTTTCATTCAATTAAAACGCAAACAGTTCCAAATTCAAGCTGGTGATATTGATTTAAATACCAGCGGGGCCTATTTTTTACAATTTAACAAACGCTTGCAAGGCGCTATCATTCGTTCGATTGATACGTTGAAAGGGGCTTGGATAAATACCGTACAAGCAGCAGCTGCCGTTACCAAAGGTAAATATGCCCGCAATCAATTTACGGGAATCGAACGCAATCAAGGGCCTTATCGCTTGAAAGGCAATAGCGGCGAATTGTTTATCATCATCATTGCCGGAACAGAAAAAGTTTTTATTAATGGTGAATTAATGAAACGTGGTGCTGAATTCGATTATACCATTGATTACAACCTTGGCGAAGTAATTTTTACCACCAATCGGCTAATTACACAAAACAGCAGGATCTCCATAGAATTTCAATACGCTGAACGCAATTATTTACGTACCACAGCCTACATCAGTGAACAATTGCAAAAAAACAATACTCAATTTACCATTAAAGTTTATAACGAGTCGGATGCTAAAAATCAACCGCAAGAGCCGTTCAAGAAAAATGAACAAACCATTATGCGAGGTATTGGAGACAGTATTGATCAAGCCTATATCGCTGCGGTTACGCCTGCTGCATTTGACGTCAATAAAGTATTGTATCAAAAGAAAACCCTTGTAGTAAATGGTCAAGTGGATACCATCTATGTATATGCTACTCATCCCGATAGTGCAAAGTATCAATTAAGTTTTGCACTCGTTGGCATTGGTAAGGGTGATTATGAACCGGCACAGGTACTGGCAAATGGAAAGGTGTTTGTATATGTCGGCAAAGGTAAAGGTACGTATCTGCCCATTACAGCCTTAATTACGCCTAAATCACAAACGATGTTAACTGTTGGTATTAATCAACAACTCA
>JAHEYX010000352.1 GCA_023251415.1 Chitinophagales bacterium | reverse complement strand
GCTTTCACTAGTTTTAAATAATCATATTGTAAATCCTCCTCCATGGCGGCTATGAGTTTATTAATTTTCTTCAATTGCCCATTGTACAAATTCACCAAAACCGGACTTTCTTGATAGGGAATACCACATCGATTTAATGTAGCACAGAAATGAAGCAATATTTCTACCATGGTTTGCGGATTGCCGGAGTAGCGGGCTTGTTTCGTGGCTACGCGTACTATTTTACGTAAACTCTTTTTAGCCCAATACAAATTATCGCTGTTGATACTTGTAAACTGTTCGTTGATTTCTGCTTTGATGGCTTCTACATAGGCGGCTTCATCATGCGCATCAAAAATCAAATAAGTAATCAGCTCTTTGTTGTCTTTTTTGAAACGACCGAGACGCAGGCACAAATCAACCAACTCTTTTTGACTGAGGTGTTGCAATTCTTTTTTCAAATCAGCCAGCGAAGCAGCTTTCATACGTTATTTACAATTTAGCAACTATACAAGCGCTTATTCAACGGCTTTCAAAACGGCAGCAATTACTTGTTGAACTTGATCATCACTTAATCCGGCATAAACCGGCAACGAAATTTCTCGTTCCCACAAAGAATTAGCAATCGGGTAATCGGCAATTTTGTAACCTAAGCCGGCATAGTAACTTAATAAGGGAATTGGTTTGAAGTGCACATTAACCGAAACATCTTGATCGAAAATACGTTGTAAAATAGCATTACGTTCTTGAAGGCTAGCGTCCTTTACTAATAATGGATACAAGTGAAAGGAAGAAACACGATCGGTTGTTTCAAAAACCGGTGCAATAAATTTAGGGTGATTTGAAAAGGCGGTATGATAGGCTTTCATGATTTCACGACGGCGTGGCTCGATTTCAGATTCATACACTCTAAATTGTGCTAAACCAATGGCAGCGGCGATGTCGGCCATATTGCATTTGTAACCCGGTTCAATGATATCATATTCCCAAGCACCTTTTTGTGTTTTAGCCAAGGCATCTTTGGTTTGGCCGTGCAAGGTTTTAATGTAAAGTTGTTTATAAATTGCTGCATTATCAAACGGAGCCGGAAAATTCAAACATAAAGCACCTCCTTCTGCTGTTGTTAAGTTTTTAACGGCATGAAACGAAAAGGCAGTAGCGTCGCACAAAGAACCGGTGCGTTTGCCTTTGTAGGTAGCTCCTAAAGAATGAGCTGCATCACTTAGTATAAGTATTCGACCTAACTGTTTTTGTTCAGCCGTACGTGGTGTAAATTGCGCATTGATTTCAGGTTCGTTAACTAAGGAATTGAGTGCATCAAAATCACAAGGGTAACCTGCAAAATCAACCGGCATAATTACTTTGGTACGCGCAGTAATGGCAGCACGTACTTTATCAACAGCTATATTAAAATCATCCGCATTGACATCTACCAAAACCAATTTCGCATTGCAATGCATCACCACATTAGCAGTTGCACTATAGGTATATACCGGAACTATTACTTCGTCATTTTCATCCACCCCAAACCAACGCAAAATAATTTCTAATGCCGCTGTTGCCGAATTTAAACACAAAACATGTTGAACACCGACGTATTCTGCAACTGTTTTTTCCAGCAACTTTGTTTTAGGACCGGTGGTAATCCAGCCGCTGCGCAAGGCTTCTGTAACTTCTTTAATAATATCGTCGTTGATGTAAGGAGGAGAAAATGGAATCATTGTTTTATTGATAGCACTATTTGTTAACTAAATAATTTTCATAAGGTAAACGTGTTGCTAATGAACGCGCTAAGGTAAATTCATCCACATATTCTAATTCACCACCAAAGGCAACGCCACGTGCAATACTGGTTATTCGAACGGGCAGCTCTTTCAATTGCTTCGAAATGTAAAAGATGGTAGTATCCCCTTCAACTGTTGGGTTCAAAGCCATAATCACTTCTTCAATGCCGGTTTCATTCACCCGTTTCACTAAAGCATCGATAGTAAGTTCATCGGGGCCAATACCATCAATCGGAGAAATTATTCCGCCCAAAACATGATAAACGCCATTATACTGTCCGGTATTTTCAATAGCCATAACATCGCGAATAGATTCAACGATGCAAACTTGTTTTTGATTGCGGTAAGTATTAGAGCAAATGCCGCAACTATCGGTATCGCTGACGTTGAAACAGGTTTTGCAGAATTTTATTTCGCTGCGCATTTGTTGAATGGCTTGAGCAAAACGTTCTACATCGGCAGGTGATTCTTTAAGCAGATGCAGCACCATGCGCAACGCACTCTTCTTGCCTATGCCCGGAAGCGTAGCAAATGCTGAAACTGCGTTTTCAATCAATTTTGATGAGAAATTCATGGCTTTAAAGATAAGATTTCAAGGTAGAAATTTATGCAGCCTTGCTTATTTTTTACACTCATTCACACCGGTATTCCACAATAATGGCTACTTTAGTGCATTCAAACTTTTTTGCTTGTGCGTATTCGCTTGCGGCTAATTTTATGGATTACGGGTTTTCTTAGTACTGCTGCCGGTATCGTTCAGGCCCAACAGCCTACATTAGCTATTGCTGATAGCAGTTTTCATCACTTTACCCCATTTAATTCCCCACTGCCAAACGAAAATGTGACTAAAATAGCACTTTCGCCTAGTGGTAAAAGCGTTTGGATAGCTACTTGGGGCGGAGGAATTACCCGTTATTACAAATCACGTTGGCAAACCTATAATAAACAAAACAGCCCATTGCCCGATAACGATATTAATGATATGGTAGTGGCTGCCGACAATACTGTTTGGCTGGCTACCAATTTAAAAGGTGTAGTTGGCTTTAATGGCAAAAACTGGCAGTTTTATGATATCGGAAAAACCAATACAATACTTTCTTTACAATTGGATAAAGATCAAAACTTGTGGGTAGGCACTTATGATGAAGGGCTTTTTCGCATCAATACCCAAACACAACGTGTCGAAAAAATATGGGGCGGCAGCGATGCAATTCGTTTTGCTGTTCATGCCATTTGTTTCGATCAAAGTAACCGCATTTGGATCAGCACCAATAAAGGTATTTACCGCAGCACTACTCCTGCAAACCAAACGCCTTTAAAATTTGAATTGCTAAAAACAGATCTACAAGCTGCTAAACAAGAAGTGCAATACGGATTAGCCGTGGATAGCAAAGGGATGATTTGGTGTGCTGGTTTTCCGAATGGGGAATTGCTAAAGTATGATGGTACCAACTGGATTTCGTATGAAGAAAGTGCAGCAGATGCCTTGGCTATTAAAACCCCGAAAGCAAGTGTTGACCCCGTGAAACAGTATTTCAAACATGCGTTTTACATCG